>JAITJT010000246.1 GCA_031278795.1 Deltaproteobacteria bacterium
AGACCACATCTGGCGCGAAGCGCCTGATGTGCTGGTAAAGCTCAGGGTAATTTTTACCACACGAGAGGCCAATGACCTCAAAGAGATCGCCGTATGCGCCAATCACGGACAGGGCGGACCTTCCGATGGAACCAGTGGCGCCTAGGATGGAGAGGCGGATCTTTTTCATGACAGGCCTTTGAGGGGAAATGCCTGGCAAAAGATCTGCCCTTTGATTGTATCTTTGGATTTTAGGTGTTTGTGGGCTATGAGCAAGGAGGATCTTGACACTTTATGAGCCTAGGGCTGGAACTTCCAGTTGACGTAGAAGTAGAAGAGGGGAAGGTTAATTACCAGGGAGTCCAGGCGATCCCAAAATCCACCGTGCCCCAGAAGCAAGGTGGAGGTGTCTTTAATGCCAATGGTTCTTTTGATGGCGGATTCGAAGAGGTCGCCGAAGGTACCAGTCGCTGCGAGCACCATGCTGATTATAATAAGTTCCAGCTTGGAAAAATCATCGGGCAGGAAAAATGCCGAGAGAGAGCCTCCTAGGATGGCGAGCGCGATACCGCCCAGGAAACCTGACACGGTCTTGTTGGGGCTCACCTTGGGAAGGAGCTTGGGGCCTTTCAGTCTGGAGCCCACGTAGATGGCGCCCGTGTCCGCCAAGGCCGTGATGAGGATCACGAAAAATAGTAAGACCGGGCCGTTAAGCATTGGTTTTATTAAAAGAACAAAGGCCAGGGCGAAGGATATGGAGAGGTGGCCCAGGGCGTAGCGGGAGATTAGATTTAGAGAGATGTTGTCCGGGATGGGGGGAAGGATTACGAGGAGATACAGGCCGCCTAGGACGAGGGCTACAAAGAGGCCCACTGCTAAACCTTCCACGCCAAAGAAACAGGAGAAGGTGGCGGTCAGCATCCAGCTCACTTCCGAGATGAAGAGAAGCCCATGGCGCTGCCGGCCCAAAAGGTTCACCACGAACTCATGCCAGGCGATTCCGCCGAAGATGCACACCAGGATGAGAAGATATACCTTGTTTGGCAAAAAGATGCAGATTACGGTTGGAATAGCCAGGATCAAGGCTACCAACCAACGGCCCAGATTGCCCGTCGCTAAGCATGGAGATAAAGCCATTTTTATTTTGTCGCCCTCACTTCCGCCTTCCACTTTCAAACTCCCTTGCCATAAAAACTCTAATATTAAGATCACTTGTGTAAGTGTAGGTATCTGTAAGCCCACTTCTGTAAGATCGCCCCTGTAAGCTCACAACTGTAAGCCCACTTATCTAAATAAGTCCCCAAGGCGCGCTTAGGCGCCTTACTCCATTATAGAACCTAAAGGAGTGCTAATCTTCCAGAAAAAGCTAAGGATGAGCGCCCGAAGAGGAATAAATGATAAAAAATAAGCTCTCCCTTCTCGCAGGTCAATTAGTCGGTGAGCCTCTTCATGGTGGCCGCCCAGGAGGACACCAGCTTGTCCTTGAGAAAGGCAAAGCCGCGGGTGAGGTACTGGGTGGAACTCTGGTAGCTGAGCACCTCGTGGCCCCAGAACTGACCGGTCTGGGACTGCCAGGGCATCATGATGCTCTCCTCCACTATGACAAAGAGCCCGTAGATGGGCTCCGGGCCTCCGGTGAAGGACTTCCACTCGCAGTACACCTCCGTCTGGGTGAAGGGAGAGAACTCATAGCGGGTGAGGAAGTCCCTCTTGTCCTCTCCTGAGATCTTCAGCTGGCTGTCGATGGTCCAGAGCTCGGGCGTGTGGGAGACCAGGAGCTGGCCCTCTTGGGTGTGGGGAATGTTCTTTCCGTCCCGGTAAATGCCCTCGACGGCCCACAGGCTAGGCTCGAACAGATAAGTGTGGCTTATGGCGGTCACAAGAGTTACTCCCTTTTCTAAAAAGGCGTAGGCATTAGACAAGTTGCTTCAAGGCTTTCCTAAGTCGCCTGAGGGCCTCCTGGAGGCGTTTGGGCGGAATATGCGCGCTATCAATGGCCTTTACCAAGTTATCCCTCGCGGCCCTTATCCTATCGGGCTCCTTGGACACAATGGCCAGGTCGTGGCCGGCCCTTATGGCCTCCACCGCGGCTTCCTCGGTGGAGCTAAGGGTCCTTATACCCTCCATCTCCAGATCGTCTGCGATAGCGAGACCCTTGAAGGCGTATTCCTGTCTCAGGAGTCTAAGCACCTTCGGGGAGAAGGTGGCCGGAAGGGCTGAATCCAGGTGGCGGTAGATGGCGTGGGTGGTCATGATGGCGGGTATCTCTTCTCTTATGAGTTCCCTAAAAGGCACACCGTCGCGGTCCCAGAGCACCTGCACCGTGTCATCCACCAGGGGCAGATCCTTGTGGGGATCCACGATTGAACTACCCAGTCCCGGAAAGTGCTTGCCGCAGGTTAAAATACCCGCCTTCTGAAAACCCCTATAGTAGGAGATGGCCACCTCGCTAGCCAAGGTAGGATCATGTGAGAAGCTCCTGGAGGCTATGTAGGAGCTTGACGATCTAACGTCAAGGACTGGGGCGAGATTTAGGTTGAAGCCAATCTCTTTTAGCTTAAGACCCACGCCCCTGGTGAGTTCCTCCACTTCCTCATGCCCCTTCTCCAAGAGAAGCTGGCCAATCTCCGAGGCCGAGGGGAGCGTTAGCCCCTCGTCATCGAAACGCTTTACGGTTCCGCCTTCTTGATCCACCGCCCAGAGGAGTGGTCTCTTTAGGATCTTTCTGGCTCTGAGGTTCACCTCACCTATGGACTCTTTTAATTCTTCCAAGCCTTCCGGCCAGTTGCGCCGGAAATAGATGAAGCCAGCGGGCCGAAATTCCTCTAAGAGCCACAGAATCTCATTAACCTTAGAACCCAGCCAACCGATTAAAAGGAGGGACCCGGCCTGGTCCAAGAGGCGTTTTTCCTGCCTTTTCATCCTGGCCGCATGCGAGTTGTCGGGCATTCAAGCCTCTCCCAAAAGCGCGTTAATAACCTTGTAAATTTAGCACTTAACTGCGATATTTGCAAATTAATTTTTTAAATATGGATGAAATGTTGTCCACTTTGGCAAATAAGTGTTACTACATATAGTATGCTGAATTCATTTTTAGATATATGGAGTTGCCTGGCCTTTTTGATACATTCAAAAATCTGGAAAGCCTCACTATTCGCTTGCCTTTCCAGGGGACTAGCTAGCTTGTTGGGGAGCGCCGCTACGCTAAACGCGTTAACAATTGAAAGCTGCTTCGCTCTAAGCTTATAATGCGTAATCTGTCCATTTCCCTTTAAAATTAGAAAAAGCGTCCCATGTAATCATAAGTGGTGCTTGCCTCCTGACAACGCCCCTAAGCTTGAAGGGCCGCTCTTTTAAATTATGGTCTTTCCCTAAATCCCATAAGGAAGCACTTTCTAGAGTAGCCCTAAGAGTTAGGTTTTTTTAATCTTCCCTATCCAAGGAGTTCTATCATGATAAGCCTAGTTAGCCTCTCCCTACGCCTAAACTTTACCAAGCGAGAAATACGCCAATTATTTTTCGCGCTATTTATATCACTAATCGTAATCCTCTCCTCAAATACCCAGCTAATGGCGCAAAACGCTAAAGATAGCCCCTCCAAGGCCCAAGTTAACGGAAAGGGTGGAAAGAGCGGCTCCCAGGAAGTAATTCCCACCGCGGCCGAGCACATCGAGAGGCGTCTGGCGGAGTTTGACAAGAACATCTATGTGTACAGGGATTATGAGGACGGAGCCAACTACTTCACCCAGAGGGCCTTCATGGGCGAGAGTTACCTTCCAATCCGTATCCCTCCCATAAAAGACGACGCGGAAGGTAGGAACGGTACCACCGGAATCCTGTGTGAAATCAACTTCACCAATCAAGACTTCGGGGGCTATATGCTCCAAAACGGAGTACTGCTGCCCGGGGAAACGATTCCCCAAAACAACATGGGGACATTTGACGCCGGGTACGACCTCAGGGGCGCTAAAAAACTGACCTTCTGGGCGAAGGGCGAAAAGGGCGGGGAGCGAATCGACTTTTTCGTGGGAGGTTTAGGCATTAATCAAAGGTCGACGGAACGCTACCCCGACTCGGACAAGATACCCACGGGCTACATGAAGCTTTCCGACAAGTGGGAAAAGTATGAAATCGACCTTTCCTACGCCAATCTATCCCGCATCGGTAACGGTTTCGCCTGGACAACCAACCACTGGGTCAATAACAATAGTGACATCGTGAGGTTCCACCTAGACGACATCCGCTTCGAGTTCGAGAGGCCCGTTCTGCGTCCCTTGTTTTTGGCTAGCTACTCCCCGGAAAAACCCGGAACCCCCCACGCCATCACCAACAACTTCTCCTTTCTCTATGACCAAAGCCTGGCCATCTTGGCCCTCTCCTACGCGGGCAAGCACGAGCGCGCCAGGCAAATAGCTGACGCGATACTCTACGCTATCTATCACGACCGCTTCTACACGGACGGAAGGCTAAGAAACGCCTACATGAACGGAAGCCCCATGAGCTCCCCTGGCTGGTTCAACGCCAAAGGCGAGGCCTTCGCGAGACTACCCAGTTTTTGGAACAATTTGGAGAGTCGCTCCGTAGAGGACATCTACACCGTGGGGACCACCGCCGGAAACTGCGCCTGGGCCATAATCGCCCTTCTAGTGGCGCATGATAATTCCCCGGAAGACTCTAAGTATCTAGACGCCGCCCGCAAAATAGGAGAATTTGTTCTCACCCTTGACACTGGCAAAGGTTTCACCGCCGGTTATGACGGCTGGGAGCCCAACCCTAAGAAGCTCACTTACCTCTCAACCGAGCACAACGCGGATCTGGTGGTATCCTACGGGAAACTTGCGAAGCTTACCGGAGAGGAAAAGTACAAAAAGGCCGCGGAAAGCGCCAAGGCCTTCGTCTTAGCCATGTACGACCCGAAAAAGGGCGCCTTCTACACAGGCACTGGCGCTGACGGCGTCACCATCAACAAGGAAGTGATTCCCCTGGACTGCCAGACCTGG
>JAITJT010000067.1 GCA_031278795.1 Deltaproteobacteria bacterium
CCGTAGCAGATGTTGTCATAGATGGACTTGGCAAAGGGGTTGGGCCTCTGGAAGACCATGCCCACCCGCCGGCGAATGACCACCGGGTCAGCCTCCGGGCCGTAGATGGAGTCTCCGGCGATGATTATCTCACCTGAGAGCCTGGCCCCGGGCACAAAGTCGTTCATGCGGTTCAAGAGCTTCAAAAAGGTGCTCTTGCCGCAGCCGGAGGGGCCAATCATGGCGGTGACCTCGTCTTTGTACATCTCTATGTTTATGTTTTTGAGGGCCTGGAAGTCGCCGTAATAGAAATCAACCTTCCTGGCGCTGATAATGACGGAAGCTTCTTCTACCATTTGCGGCCTCGTCTGAGTTTTGCGCGTATGATGATTGCGAACATGGAAAGCCCCAGAACCAGGACCAGAAGCACCAAGGCGGCTCCAAACTGCTGGGGCCTAGTCTCCTCTATGTTGGTGCTGTTGGTGGCCAGGTTGTAGATATGGGTGGATAGCGCCATCACCTCCCTAAATATGGAGTCAGGAAGGGCTAAGGTGAAGGCCGCCGCCGCTGTGAACATTATGGGCGCGGTCTCCCCGGCCGCCCGGCCCAGGGCCAGGATGGAACCCGTTAACATGCCGGGAAGGGCCGCGGGAAGCACCACCTGGCGGATGGCCTGCCAGCGGGAGGCCCCCAGGGCCAAGGCCGCCTCCCTAAAGGACTGGGGTGTCTGGCGCAGGGCCTCCTCGGCGGCCGCCGTTACCGTGGGTAGGATGAGTAGCCCCAGGGTGAGGCTACCGGAGATTATGCTGCGGCCAAAGCCCAGGGTGGTAACAAATAGGCTAAGACCAAAGAGCCCAAAGACAACGGACGGCACACCCGCTAGATTGGAGACACCCAGGCGGATAAAAGATACCAAGGTACCGGGTCTTGCGTACTCGGCTAGATAGATAGCCGCGCCAAAACCCAAAGGTAGCGCCGTCAAAAGGGCCCCTAGAGCGAGTAGTATGGTTCCTAAGATTGCCGGGACTACCCCGCCCGCGGTCATGGAGTCCCGGGGAAACTCCGTAAAAAAGGATATGCTTAGGGCCGGTACCCCGTTTATGAGGAGATACAGAAGGATTGAGGCCATGATGGCGAGCGCCATCACCGCCGTTAGCCTGATGAAAAAAAGGACAATCCCCTCCCGGCGGTAGCGGTTGTGGTGAGTGTAGCCTTTTCTGGCTTCAAGCATCTCTTAATCTCCCTTGGGGCAAAGTTACTACTCTTTTTAGCGTTTAGGGCCATTGGGGCTTAAAAGCTTGCTAGGAGTTGTTCCTCCAGCGCCTGGCCAGATAGAAGGCCAGGAGGTTGAAGGCCAGGGTAATGAGAAACAGAACCGCGCCCAAGGCGAAGAGGGCGTGGTAGTGGAGGCTCCCAATGGCGGTCTCCCCCATCTCGGCCGCCAAGGTCGAGGTGAGAGGCCTCACCGAGTCAAAGAGGGAGTGGGGCACCTGGGCCGAGCCTCCGGCCACCATCAAGACCACTATGGTCTCCCCCAGGGCCCTTCCCAAGCCTAGGATAACGGCGGTGGAGAGCCCTGAGAGGGCGCTGGGGACCACCACCCTGCTGATGGTCTCCCAGCGGGTGGCGCCTAGGGCGTAAGAGCCGTCAGCAACACTTTGGGAGACGGCCGAGAGGGCGTCATCGCCTAGGGAGGCGATGGTGGGGGTGGCCATGATGGCCAAGAAGATGCTGGCGTTTAAGACGTTTAGGCCGGTGGGTAGATCTAGCACATTCTGCATGAAGGGCGCCACGGCCACCATGCCCACAAAGCCCAAGATAACTGAGGGGATGGACGCCAAGAGCTCCACCGCGGGTTTTAGCCATTCCCTCACCCTCACTGAGGCGACAGAAGAGAGATAGATGGCAAGTCCTATTCCGAAAGGGGTGGCGATAATTATGGAGATGAAGGTGACCGAAAGGGACCCTATGGCTAGGGCCAAAGATCCGTAGGAGGGGTCAGGATAGGTGGGATACCAATCTAAGCTCAGGAAAAACTCGGAAAAACTCACACCAGGGCCGTCAACGGAGACAAAGAAGAGCCCAGCCGCCTCCATGAAGAGGAAGATCATGATGAGGAACATGGAGCCCAGGGCTGAAACCGCGCACAGGAGAAAAAATACCTTCACGCCCCGCTCGGTGGGCGAGAGCTTGGGGGCTAGATCCATAGGCTCCATACGGGGCTCCATCCGATCTTTAGCGCTCTCCATCTGAGAGTCAATGTCCCTCTTTAGCTCTGTCATTTGCTAACAGGTGGGGGCAGGAACCCGGTCTCGGTTATTATGTCCCGGCCCGTGGGGCTTCCCAGAAAGTCCAAAAAGAGCTTAGCGGTGTCCGGCACCGGGTCTCTTGTGAACATGTAGAGCTCCCTGGAAAGGGGATAGCTTCCATTGGCCACGTTCTCCAGGGAGGGGAGAACCCCGTTTATCTCCAAGACCTTAACCCTGGGGTTCAAAAAACCCACCCCCACGTAGCCTATGGCGTTGCGGTTTCCGCCCACGGCGTAGGTGATTCCACCCCCGGAGGGCTGGACCTGGGCGTCCCTCCGGTAGCGCTTACCCTTGAGCACAAGTTTCAGCCACATCTCGAAGGTTCCGGAGCTAGAGTCGCGGTTAATGGCTATTATGGGCCTATCAAAGCTTCCCAGCTCGCTCCAGTTCTTAATCTCTCCAATATAGATTTTCTCCAGCTGATCCAAGGTGAGCCCGGTTAAAGGGTTATCCGGATGCACAACCACGGCCAAGGAGTCCAGGGCCACGGTGTGGCGGATTAGGGGAACCTCAAGACTCTTGGCCCTAACTATCTCAGCCGGGAGCAAATCACGGGACGCTCCCGCTATGTCCACGTTTCCGTCCACCAAGGACTTGATGCCCTCACCGGTGCCTGTTCCGGAGACGGAGAGCTGGATACCATCGTTATCCTTCATGAAAAGCTCCGCCGCGGCCTCGGTTAAGGGCAAGACCGTGGTGGATCCAGAGATCATGAGGCGATTGTCGTCCGCGTGGAGAGGGTTTGCGAAAAAGAAAGTCCCCAGAAAAATCAAAGACAGGAAATATGGGAAAGTGAGGAATTTTTCCAATATAGCTCTTCCGGCTCGGGCTTTCTGCCTTCTCGGGGCCTTTAAGAGTGCTTTGATCATGGAAAAATTTTAACCTCAAATTTGAGAAAAGACAAGAAAAGCTAAATTAAGCGCCCCAGAACAGTGGCGACTTATCTAGATTTCCCTTGGCTTACTTATCATGACTACGCTTGAAACAGATTTTTGGGAAGTGAGTATAGGCCAGAGCCATAATATTTTGACAAATAACACCCAAGGCCCTCTTTTTGGAAATCAGTAAACTCTCGCCCCTTTTCGGCATCTCTCTTAGGTATTTTTCCCTAACAAATCGCTTGATAATTTAAGCCTAAAACCTAAAATAGAGCGTTTATCTAAGCTTTTAAGCTTAGGACCTATAAGGAGTATCTTTCTTGAAGTTAATGTCAATATGCAGCCACAAATGCACACCAACTCTTATATATGCTCATAAAATAGGCTCTCTCGTTTATTTGCCAAAAGAGTAAGGGGCTACTTACAATCGCGGCCGTGATTTTTTTTTGGGAGTTTTCCAGACCTCGATAAGGACGGCGAAACATATTGAAGTAGCAGCACTTTAAAATTATACAATTGTTTTTTGACCTTGCTTGCAAAAGATTTGTGAAATCAATGCTATGTAATTGATAAAAACTTGGTAAGTGATCATGGGGATTAAATATAGACGGTATAAACGCCTTATACGCCATAAACGCCAGTGGATTATGCGAAAGTGACGAAGAAAGGCCCCGGGATTATGTGGAAATATCGCGAATAGCATCTCGGAAATGCGTGTTAAAGGTGATGTTTTGTGCCTTCTACGGCTTATTTTTGGGGGATGCATTAAAACTTAGAAAAAAAATGAGACACAATTGTTACAATTGTGTTTGTTTATAAAAGACGGCTTACGCTAGATGCCTCTGTAACTAAGCAGCATAGCTCCGCGAGATTGATTTG
>JAITJT010000088.1 GCA_031278795.1 Deltaproteobacteria bacterium
TAATCCACAAGGAGCCGAAATCCACCAGATCCCTAGCCTTCTCCAGACTCAAACCCGTGAGAAGCATGGCTAGCTCAGAAACTGGTGCCCCTTCCATGTGCTCAGAGAGTTCTCCATCAAGCATTCTTTGGGGCCCGCTGAAGGGCAGCTCTATGGGAGGGGGATTATTAATGGGCGCGTCAAAGAGGGTTTCGAAATCTAGCACTTCACTAAGACTCTTAAATGTTGGAGTGATCATAATTATTTGACGGCCTTTAACGTTTATAACTCATAAGGAAGGGAGGCGCCAAAGGCCGCCTCCCTTAGGCTTAGCTCTTCTTGGTGGACCATTAGCTCCACTCCGCCCTTCAGAGCCTCCCTCAATGTTTTCCCGAATAGCGGGTCGATTAGGTCGGCCGGGGCGAAACTCCTCGCGTCCTTTCTCGCGACCATTATGAGGATTATGGCCCTATGCCCCTCTTTCACTATGTCCATGAGCTCCAGGAGGTGCTTCGCGGCCCTCTGGCTCTTGGCATCCGGAAAAAGAGCCACTCCGTTAACGACGTAGGTGCAGTTTTTTACCTCAACGTAGATGTGCTTCCCTCTAACAGTCGTGAGCCTAAGATCCAGGCGGCTTTCGCCGTACTTAACCTCGCTTTTGACCTCCACTAGCTTCCCCACTCCCTCCACAGCCCCCTCACGGAAGGCCAGGGCGGAAAGTTTGTTGGGGAGCATGGTGTTAACGCCCACCAGGGTTTTCTCCATCTCTATGAGCTCCCAGGTGTAGGGATATTTTCTCTTGGGATTATGGGAAACACTAAGGTAGACGTCCCGCCCGCTCTCGGAGCACCCTTCCATGCTGCCAGTGTTGGTGTTGTGGCTGGTGACAATCTCTCCACTCTCTAGCACGACATCCGCTAAAAAGCGCTTGTAGCGCTTGATTAACTTCCCTTTGATTAAGGGCGGAAAAGGAATGGAGGTCACGCCTCTTAACCTTTCAGAAAATCTTTAGAAAGCTTAAAAGCTAGCTCCACGCACCCTGGCTGAATCTCCACGGCGTTGGGTAGCTGCTTCCTGAACCAGGTGCGCTGCCTCTTGGCTAGCTTTCTGGTGTTCACAAAGATCTTCTCCTCCAATTCTTGGTAATTAAGCGCTCCCGCGAGATACTCCAGGGTTTCCTTGTAGCCTATGGATTGAAAGGGCTTAAGATCCGTGCTGTAGCCGGACTTGATTAGCCCCTCGGTCTCCTCTATGAGCCCCCTTTGAAGCATGAGCTTGACTCTCTCCCTCAGGATGGAATCGAGCCTCTCCTTTTCAACTGACAGAAGCAGATTGAGGGTTTCCAGCTTGTCGTCACTTAGATTGTGTCTTTCCTGAAGCTTAGTTATGCTCTCACCGGACTCTTTGAGCACCTCCAGGGCCCGCACTATCCTCACCCTGTCCCGGGGGAAGATGCGGCTGGCGGCCTCGGCATCTAGGTCTTTTAGCAGATTATGGAGGTCTACGCCATCTTTTTCCATTCTGGTGAGCTCTTCTCGATAAGCCTCATCCCGCTTGGGGCCCACGAATAGCCCGCCCAGGAGGCTCCTTATATAGAGCCCGGTTCCTCCCACCACCAGGGGAACCTGGCCGTGGCTCCAGAGCTCACGCACCAGGTCTCTGGCCATGGTCAGAAACTGGAAGGCGTCAAAGTGCCTATCCGGCGTAAGGATGTCAAAGAGGTGGTGGGGAACCGTTTCCATGTCCTCTTTGGAGGGCTTGGCGGTTCCTATGTCGAAGCCTTTGTAGAAAGAGAGGCTGTCGGCGTTAATGATGGCCCCTCCCAGGCGCTGGGCCAGCTCCATTCCCAGCTGGCTTTTGCCGCTGCCGGTTACTCCGGTTATGATTAGCGCCTTGGGCTTTTCCTCCCTACTCATCAACCGTTCTGGATGACCTTCTCGCGATATGGCTCACCATGGCCCATATGATAGTGGCCACGAGCGCCGGAATGAAGGTGAGGATGCCAAAGAGAAAACCCTTGGGTTCACCTATGTGGTAATAGATGCAGATGAACACGTAGACAGCGGTGGCCGCGAAGAGGAGGTAGAACTTCATTATGGTGAGCCAGATGGGCGATCCCTTCTTCCTGGGGTCGCTGTTTTTCACCACGACGAAGAAGATGCTGAGGTTTATTTCCACTATGAGGGCGCCCATGAAGGCCCCCAGCGCCCAAGACCATCCTTCGGTGAAAAAGAGGAAAATGATTAAAGCGAGCGCGAGCCCCCTCACGATATACTGCATCCTCTTTATGTAGAGGGCCAGCTGCTTGATAAATTTCCGCTGAACCTCGTATATCTCGAATTGCAGCTTGTCTGGATCAATCTTTTCCATCCTCTCCTCGCTTGCCGTCATAAATCTTGCTCCTCTGTTTCTCCATCCTTCTGGTCATTATGATGAGATTGTTGAAAGCCGCCACTATCCCCACCAAGAGGCCAGCCATGAAAAGCCAGGGCTTGGTGCCCAGCCACTTGTCCAGGTAGTAGCCTAGCGCCACACCGAAGAAGATGGACAAAACCATGGCGAGCCCGATGGATGAGACCATGGCTAGAAGCCTCACCTCCGAGAGCCCGATGGAACTTTTTTTCTTTTCCCCCTCCGGGGGTGGCGGACTGTCCATAAAACCTCTCAAAATTCTAAAAAACTTCTGCAAATATGACATGTTTTGGGCCTTCTTTCAACAAAAAGGAGAATGCCGCCTAGGGTTTTTGGAAATCCATAGCGGGTCTCAGAGGCCAAAAGCCTTTTGCTTCTGGTTTTATGTCAAAATATAGATAAATTTATAAAAGCACATCTATTAGTTGATAATTAATCGTCGGGCGATTGATGCTGGCAAAGACCCACATAGAGACCTGAGGGCTTGAAGGAAGGAAGGCATTAATATAGCAAATTAAAATTTATTCGCCAAAAAAATTTTATGCGCTCCAAAAAAATTATAATTTGTCACAGAACTTATAAGCTTTGCGACACAGCGGTAAATCGTATGGGTATCAGCTAATTTTATTGTTTTTTGTTTCATACATTTTTGATGTTTTACTTTATTTTTTATTTTATTTTTAGTTCTCTTTTTTCTTAGTTCTCTTAGTAATTTAGTTTTTTAGTTTTCTTCTTTCTTTAGTTTTCTTAGTTTCTTATTTTTCTTAGTTTCT
>JAITJT010000108.1 GCA_031278795.1 Deltaproteobacteria bacterium
CTCTGGCAGAGCGGGCTCTTTAGGGACAACCAGGTGGTGCAAGACCGCTTCATGGACTCCATGGATTTGGAGCGGGAGAAGGGCATAACCATCATGGCCAAAAACATCTCCATCATGTATGAGGGCGTGAAGATTAACATTGTGGACACCCCGGGACACGCCGACTTCGGGGGAGAGGTGGAGCGCACGCTCACCATGGTGGACGGGGCCCTGCTCCTCGTGGACGCGGCCGAGGGGCCGCTTCCCCAGACCCGCTTTGTGCTCCAGAAGGCCCTCAAGCTGAAGCTTCCCATCATCTGCATAATCAACAAGATTGATAGATCCGATAGAAGACCCAAGGAGGTCTTAAACGACATCTTCGATCTCTTGATAGACCTGGACGCCGAGGAGGATCAGCTGGAGTTTCCGGTATTTTACACCAACGCCAAACTGGGAACCGCGAGCGCGAGCCTAGAGGAGGCTGAGAGCGGCAAAGCCAAGAACCTGGAGCCGCTCTTCAAGGCGGTGGTGGACTATATACCCGAGCCCCCTGGTGACCCTGACAAGCCCTCCCAGTTTCTGGTGACCAATCTGGAGTGGTCCGACTACGTGGGTAGGCTTTCCATAGGACCCTTGCGGAGGGGAACGCTTACGGTGGGTGACGAGGTGGCCCTCATGAAGGGTGGAGAGGTCTTCCTCAAGAGCACCCTTAAGACCATCTATACCTATGACGGTTTGAGACGGGTGGAAACCGAGCGCGCCCTCCAGGGCGATATTATAGTGCTTGCCGGCCTTCCGGATGCCTTCATAGGGGATACAGTGGCAAACGCTGAGTTTCCGGAGGCCCTTCCCCCGGTGGTGGTGGACGAGCCCACCCTCACCATGGAGTTCACGGTGAACAACTCTCCCTTGGCGGGTAAGGAGGGAAGCCTCCTCACCTCCAGGAAGATTAAGGAGAGATTGGACAAGGAGTCTTTGTTCAACGTCTCCATCAGGGTATCCACCAATCCCGAGGGAGACAAGGACAGCTACCAGGTGGGTGCCCGGGGGGAACTCCAGCTGGCGGTCCTGGTGGAGACCATGCGTAGGGAGGGTTTTGAGCTCACCTTGGGTTCCCCCAAGATAGTGGTCAAAGAGATAGAGGGAGTGCCCCACGAGCCTTTGGAACTGGCGGTGATTGACGTGCCGGAGGAGTACATTGGCGTGGTAACCGAAAAACTCAGCCAGCGGAGGGGCCAGGTGCTGAAACTCTCCAACCACGGCCAGGGTAGGGCGCGTCTGGAGATAAAAGTCCCCACCAGGGGCTTAATTGGCTATAGGGGCCAGTTCATGACGGACACCAGGGGCACCGGGCTATTCAACACCTTGAATATTGGCCACATTCCCTTCCAGGGCCCCATCAAGGGCCGCTCCAACGGGGCCTTGGTGGCCGACAGGAGGGGCCAGGCCGTGACCTACGCCCTCTACCACCTGCAGCCCAGGGGCTTCATATTCATAAGCCCGGGGGATCCGGTCTACCCGGGCTTGGTCATTGGCGAGAACTCCAGGCCTGAGGACATCTGGGTCAACCCCACCAAGGAGAAGAAACTCACCAACGTCCGCGCCAGCGGCACGGACGAGGCCCTGAGGCTAACGCCGCCTCGGCGCTTTTCCCTGGAGGACGCCATCGCCTATATGAGGGAAGACGAGGTCCTGGAGGTAACCCCCAAGTCCATTCGCCTCAGGAAGCGAAAGACTAGTCCCACGAATCCCAAGGCCTAAGGCCTTATCTCAATTGGACCTCTAACCTAAATAGCCTGGAAAGCCAAGTCCCCAAAGCCCCTAAAGAGACAGCTAAGACCCATGGATTGTAAGTTTTGGCTTAAAGACCACCACCCCTTCGTGCTATAATGTAAAGGCTAATTTTTTTTTACGCTCTTTTTCCTTGAAGACCAAAGGCGATAATTTTCGCAACTGGCCTCAGCCCGCGAGCGTTTATTGGGTTTGCGACCTATTTGATATAAACATGTTTTCTTAGGTCTTGAGCTCTTTTTCCTCAAGGGAAAGAGCACAAGGTCCCATATAGGCTTTAATCATGACAGAGATTGTCAATGGCTTAACAGATAATATGCAGAATCTGGTTCTGCTGGTAGCCTTTTTGCTGGTCTTGTTCGTCTTATATAAATTCAACAAGCGGCAAAGGGCCAAAAAGGCCGAAAAAGCCCAGCCTGCGCCTGGGGCTGCCGTGAGTAATATCCTCCAGGATCAAAAGACAGATGCCTCCGCGCCCGACCCAACTTCCATAAGCGGCCTTGGGCCTGTGAGTTCCCTAGTCCCGGGCGCGCCTCCCATACCCCGTTCCCCCAAAGAGGCCAAGGCCTGGGCCAAAGCCGAGGAGAAGGCCGAAAGGGCCCAACTCAAAGCCGAGGCCCAAGCCAAGAAGGCCCAGGCCAAGGCCGAGGCCTTGGCCAAGAAGGCGGCGGCCGCCGAGGCCGCAAGACTAAAAAAAGAGGCCAAGAAGAAAGGAAAAAGCGTAAGCCCTCCCCTTGAGCCCACCGACATCCTACCCGACCCCCAGATCCAGGCCAACATCGTCCAAGATGCTGAGTTAGACGAGCCCACCCTGGGAAGCCGTCCCCAAAACCCCGGCCAGCTAACCCAGGAGCCCGCTACAATAGCTCCTATTCCGGAAGCCCCGGTTCAGCCCATAGCCCCGGTTCAGCCCATAGCCCCGCCCTTGGCAGCTGTAAGCCCTCCGGTGACTGAACCTTACGCCCAGAATATAATGGAGCTACCGCCCACTCCCAGACCTATGCCCACGCCCACGCCTCTAGATCCTCCTGTCGCCACAGTGGAGAACTCCCTAGTTGGCGAGGCTCTCACACCCACTAACCCCCTGGAGCTGGGCCTTAAAACAGCGGCCGTGGAGGCCGCGCCCACCTTGGTGAAGGACCTTGAGCAGGTCTTGGACGGCTCTCCCATCACGGCGACTCTCGCCAAAGACGAGTTTAGGGAGCCACCTCCCGCGGCCCAGCCAGGAATGTCCAAGTACTCCCAAGTAAAGGCCGTGGAGATGAAGGCGGTACCCGGTGTCGCGCCAGCCACCAAGAGTGGCAATCTGCCTCTGGAGCCAGGACCAAGCCCTCCAGTTGTGAGCGCCAACCCCCCTCAGCTGTCAGTTAGGACCAGACCCGAAAAAGAGGGCGGTCCGGAGTTTGCCGGAAGGACCCAGATGGCCACCCCCATCCAGATTGACCAGACCCAGCTTCCCACCAACGTGAGAACCCAGGTCCAAGAGAAGAAATCCGTGACCATCCAGGACCTTAACGTTGACTACGAGAGGCTCTCCTTCATGACGCCTCTGGAGATTGTCTACTATAAGCTTCTTAGAGGGGCTTTGAAGCAGTATCTAATATTTCCCAGGGTAACGGCCAAGGCCGTGGTGAAGGCCATGTCCCAGAACCCGGAGCACCTTAAGATTGCCAACAACATCCTGGGCGGAACCGCTCTTAGCTTCATAGTCTGCGACGTGAGGCTAAACGTGAGGGCCGTGGTGGAGGTGGTGGACGAAAACGAGGCCCCCACCAACAAGGAGAAGGCTAGGGATTACATCCTCAAGAAGGCTGGCTGCACCCTGGTGCGCTTCTACAGCGGTGACAAGCCGCCGGATTTGGATACCTTGCGTAACCAGATTATCGGCTCCATCTAAGAAAATTTTTCTAAGTTTCTCTCATAATGAGGATTTTGGCATTTAAATTTCAATTTTTGGGAGCATTAATATGACGGAATTTGAGGTGAACGACCGCAGGCACTGGGCCAAGGGCCAGGAAAACGTGGAAAACACCCAGGAAGATTCAAAAGAAGACGCTAAAACAGAACCCTTGACCTCTTTAGAAAAAGAGCCCCAAGAGGCCCAAGAGGCCAAGAGCCAAGAGCCTAGTCAGGATGAAACAGCCAAAAATGAGGCCCAAGCCCAGCCCAAGAGTGACAAGGCTGACACTGCGCGTAAAAGCTCAAGACCTGCCCCGGAGGCCAGCCTTCCGGTCAACTTCCAGACCATAGTCATAGGTTTCGGGGCTACAGCCTTAGCCCACATGGGCGAGGCGCCCACCGCTGACGGCAGTAAAATCCCGGTGGATTTGCAGACGGCCAAGCATTACATAGACCTTCTGGGTGTCTTGGAGCAGAAGACCAAGGGGAACCTACAAGAAGACGAAGCCCAGCTCCTACGGGCCTTTCTCTACGATCTAAGGATTAAGTTCGTGACCTTGAGCAAAAACCAGCCTGAAAAATAGCCTTGGGCTTATTTGAGTGATTCTTAGGGAGATATTTAGACATAAAGAGGCGATTTCCCAAAAAGTTCACCTTTTTTAGGCTACAATAAGAATCGTCCATCATCCGTGGGGAGTCTCTCCCCAGGGATGATTGACGATTTTTCAGCCCACAAACTTAGCCCGTATCATTTTAGCGGAGACCCCCTTTAGAGGGGTCTTTCAACCATTCATTTGCTTTTTGAAAGGATAACAAATGAGGAAAAATCCAAAGCATAATTTCTCGGCCCTTTCCCTCGGGTTAATAGTGGGCCTGGCTTTACTTCTCTCTTTTACGCTAACTAATGTCATGGCCCAGGAGGCGGCTCCCGCCGCCCCTGAGCCGCAAGCCCCGTCTTCCCAGGTGGCCCCTCCGGAACCAAGCGCGCCTCCCACCCGGATGACCCCACCAGAGCCAAGCTCGCCATCAACCAGGATGGCCCCACCCGCAATAAGCGCGCCTTCCGCGCCGGCCGCGCCCCAGAGCGCGCCTTCCACCTCATCCCAGGCAACATCCCCTAGCACCCCACCACCGGCCTTAAACGCCACCCAGCCCTCAAACGGAGCTGATAAGGTACTGGCGCCACTTCCATCCTTGGCGCCCATGGTGAAGAAGGTACAGCCCGCCATCGTCAACATCTTCACGGTGAAGGTGGTGAAGCTCAGAGGCGGCGGCAACTGGGGTGGCCCGGGCTTTAGGTTCAACCCCCCGGGTGGTGACATGAGGTCCCCGGACGAGGAGTTCTTCAACCAGTTTTTCGGCTTCCCCAGCCAGCCTCCTAGGGAGTACAAGGAGAGGGCCCTGGGCTCCGGATTCATCTTTGATCCAGCCGGCTATGTCATCACCAACAACCACGTGGTGGACGGAGCTGACGACATCAAGGTGAAGCTGGAGGATGGCTCGGAGATACCCGCCAAGGTCATCGGGAAGGACCCCAAGACCGACATAGCTCTACTGAAGCTGGACAAGGAGGGAACCTATCCCTACATAGGCTTTGGCGACTCCGACAAGGTGGAGATAGGCGACTGGGTGGTGGCCGTGGGTAATCCTTACGGCCTGGAGCACACCGTGACCGCCGGCATCCTCTCGGCAAGGGGCCGCGCCATAGGCGCGGGCCCCTATGACGACTTCCTCCAGACGGACGCCTCCATCAACCCGGGAAACTCCGGTGGACCGCTTCTGAACCTCCAAGGCGAGGTAGTGGGCATCAACACCATGATAGTCTACGGCGGAAACGGCATTGGTTTCGCCATTCCCTCCTCCATGGCCACCAAGATAGTGGACAAGCTCAAGACCGTGGGCCATGTGGACAGGGGCTGGCTGGGCGTCATAATCCAGGAGGTAACGCCTGAACTTGCCCAGTACTTTGGCCTCAAGGATCCCAAAGGCGCTCTTATCGGAACGGTGCAGCCCGACACCCCGGCCGCGGATGCTGGATTCAAGGAAGGCGACATCATCATCAACTTTGACGGCAAAGACATCAAGCAGTTCCAGGATCTCTCCTCATTCGTGGCTGACACCGAGGTGGGGAAAGAGGTTAGCGTGGTGGTCTTCCGCGACAAGAAGGAAATCACCCTCAAGGTCAAAGTCGGACTCCTCCCTGACTCCGGACAGAGCGTCCCGGGTAGCGGCGGCTCGGCCGAGGACATTGGCCTCCAGGTGAGGGACATCACCCCGGAGATCGCCAGAAGCCAGAACATAGATGCCGGAACCGGCGTCTTGGTGGAGAACGTGGCCCAGGATTCCACAGCCTACCAGGCTGGCATCAGGCCCAAGGACATAATCCTAGAGTTCAACCAGGTCAAGGTGAACTCAGTGGCTGACTTCCAGAAGGTTCTGGACTCCCACAAGAAGGGTGACCCCTATCTCTTCCGTATCAAGAGGGGTGACGTGAGCATCTTCGTCACATTCACCCAGTAATCTTAATGTTTTCACAGAGCCGCGTTACGCGGCGCTGTGGATAAGCATTAAAAAACACACACGCCCGTGATCATTATTGGTCACGGGCGTTTTTACTTCTCATCTTGGAAGAAAGTCTTTAGCTAGGAAGAAAGTCTTTAGCTAGGAAGAAAAGATGATGGAAAGTGATAGCTCTTTTAGCTTCTATTGATGTGTGGCTTATGGTTATCAATATTTTCGTGGAATTTGTGGATACAATATTGTTTTCTTTGGTGAATGCGTTCTTTAACTGGAAATAAACGGTAGTGCATACGTGAGTTGAAAGAAGCGATAATACGTCATTCAACTTTAGGCGTTCTCTCAAAAAACCGTGCTCTTATCAGGAAGTGAGGTGCGTACGACGTTGAGTCCGTCAAGGGCTCGAGCTAACCTAATTTTATCCTCATTTTAGTCGATAATAATTGTATTGTCAGTAATTGTCACGGCAAAAAAAGTTTTATTCCATATTTATGGAGGACCAAGCGCACGGCGTTGGTAATCATTTCCTTATCCGTTAGTACTTTAGTCTCGACTCTCGCTTTTATCCTTCCTAAAAATTATTGAGTTTGAGTGAGTGATTCGTCTCGCTTTTTTTTAAGCTGGTTTGCTAAAGGATTGTATCTATCACGCCCGAGGGAAGCGCGTACTGATTTGCCAGGCTTTGTGCCTTAATCTTCCCTTTTTCTTAATCACTTTTAGTTAAGAGATGAGAGGTGCATGTTTCTCCGCCCACCGTTTTTTTGTTGTTATCGAAACCCAGGCCCAAAAGCCTCCCTTAAAAACTTATAATACAGATTTTTGCGGGGAAAAATACCTGAGAGAATTTTTAATCAGCGCCATAGTTTTTTTAAATAATGGCAAATAGAGTGGGTGATAATATTGAGATATTTATATGTTCTATGAACCCTTAGAGCTTACTATTTCGCGACTTGAGTCTTATTTTTAGCTTATACGCATTAATGCAATTTATGTCAAGATAATCTTTAGAGAAGCTTAAGAAACTATCCGCTTTCATTTTCTACTCTTTTAAGCTATTGACAAACTTGTTTCCCCTGAATATAATGTGCTCCTCATAAGATACGTCTTAATGAAGTAGATGTAAGGTATTCTAAAATGGACGAAAACCCACAACTAATAGAGTCAAAAAATGATTTATACCCATATCACTTAAGGATCCACCATTTACCTATTATTGCATCTTTTCTTGATGAATTAACCATCCCTGAATGCATTGACCGAATGCTTCCTATAAAAGGTGAGCATAAAATTAGCCATGGAGAAGCACTCAAGTTTCTAATCATATCCTCTTTCACTGACCCAGAAAACAATGGTTTGCTGCTGAGTAAATTATATAAAACTATTAAAGAAATACCATCGTTTATTCTCTTTAACAGAGATATTCGTATGGATGAGTTTAGCCATGATGTCTTGGCAAAATCTTTAGAAGCGGTGGGTAAGTATGGGCCATCAAAATTTTTTTCCGAGATTGTCAAGCACATAGCCCCACAACTCTCGCCTATGCTGGACTTCGATAGCCTCCATGCGGATATTTTAACTTTTAACGTCTACGGCGAAAAACCAACAGTCGGGGAGAAAGACCCAGACAGACCACTTTTACATATCGCGCATGGACGTCCCAAGTTTATAGGATCT
>JAITJT010000234.1 GCA_031278795.1 Deltaproteobacteria bacterium
CAGGGTCAACCCCCAAGACAGCACCTACGTGGAGGGCACGGGCCTGGGGCTCACCATCACCAGGAGCCTCTGCAACATGATGGACGGAGAGGTGAGCTTCAAGAGTAGCTACGGATCCGGTAGCACCTTCACGGCCAAGGTGCCCCAGGTCATAGCCAAGAACGAGCCCTTCGCGGAAGTTATTGACCCCAAGACCATGAGGATCCTGCTTCTCTCCGGAAGAGACGACTACGCGGCCTCCTATGAGCTCACCTTGAAGAACCTCAAGCTCCCCTACAAGCTAACCCGCAGCCAAGATGAGTTTAAAGAGGCGCTAACAAGCTTCATCCCCACCCACGTACTCATCCAAGACTCCATGGAAAAGGGTGCCTTAGAGCAGGCTGTTAACTTTCTGCCCCTACCCAAGATAGCCGTAATAACCGCTTCCCAGGCCGGAAGGCCTGGGAAGTCCCACACCTACCTAACCGGTCCCCTCTACTGCCTCCCCCTCTGTGAGTTTTTAAGCGATCTGCCTCTGTCGCGCTTCCATGAGCTCAACCGGGACCCCTTCACTATGCCCGAGGCGAGGCTCTTGGTGGTGGACGATCTGGAAACCAACCTCCAGGTGGCCGCGGCCATATTGGGGGAATACGACTGCCAGGTGGATTTGGCTAGATCAGGTAAAGAAGCTATAGCCATGGTTAGGAAAAACACCTACGACCTAATCTTCATGGACCACCTCATGCCCGAGATGGACGGCTTGGAGGCGGCTAAGATAATAAGAAGCCTAGACATGGGAAGGTTTAATAGCCTTCCCATAGTGGCTCTAACCGCCAACGCCGTCTCCGGGATGAAGGACATGTTCCTAAGCCAAGGTCTAAACGACTTCATCTCCAAACCCATTGACCTAATAGCCCTTTCAGCGGTCCTGAGGCGCTTGATTGACCCTTCCAAGATAATACCTGGTGAGAAGAAGAAGAAAGACCAATCTGGAAAAGGTGACGGAGGCTATAGTGGCGAGGGAAGCCCAAACCTTGGGTCCCATTCTAAAGAGGGAGATCCGCCGGATTATAGCGGCATGATGGCCTACGGGGCCCGGGTTTTGATAGTGGACGACCTCTCCACCAACCTAGAGGTTGCCAGAAGCTTGCTTTCCGAGTTTGGCTGCGACGTGGATTTGGCCGCAAGCGGCCAGCAAGCCATAGATAAGATTCAAGAGAACCCCTACGACATAGTCTTCATGGACCACATGATGCCCAACATGGACGGGCTGGAGGCCACAAGGATAATAAGGTCAATGGATAAGGGAAGATTCAAAGAGCTTCCCATCATAGCCTTGACCGCCAACACTATCCTAGGCATGCGCGAGACCTTCCTCTCCAGCGGCTTTGATGACTACATACCCAAGCCCATTGACGTAAGAGTCCTAGAGAGCGTTCTAGGTAGGTGGCTCCCTCAGGATTTAGTGATTCTTCCCCAAGACACAAGTAATCATTCCTTAGATGCCTCAACAGACCCAACAGACCCCAAAGATGCCTCACCAGAGGAAAATGATGACTCCCAGCTGGATTTCCAGAAGGGTATTGAGAACAGCCGCTCCAAGGAGGGCTACCAAAGGGTACTCTCGGTCTTCCTCAAGGAGGCCGGAGGCTGGGTGAGGCAACTTAACTCCATAAAATCCAGGAAGGCCTGGAGCGAGTCCGACTGCAGCGCCATGGTGAGGGACATGGAGAGCTCGGCAACCATTGTGGGCGCAAGCGGCCTGGCGGATCTCAGTAGAAGCCTATCCGACGCCGCCAAGAGCGGCGACTTCCAGCGCCTCAGGCGTGAGATTGATAGGGCCATCCTGGCGCTCACCAAGATCCAGACCAAGGTGCTCAACTACCAGGCCAGAAACCTTAAAACAAGCAGATCTGTCCCTGACGACTATGAGTCCCCCGCGGTCCTAAACGCCGCGGCCGCTAGCCTTCCCCAAACTAAAAGCGCCTTAGGTCTTGGCATGAACACGACCACCATAAGGTTTCCAGGCTACGGGAGCAGCCAAAGCCTCATGAATGATTCTGATCTGGCCCTATCGGCCATCTTGCCCTTGGATAGTAAAGAGCGCGAGACGGCCCTGGCCACGGCCGAGAGCGCCAGAAGCGCCTACGCCGCCCTAGGCGGCGAGAGCGCTCAAGTCTCCCTTCCGGATGATTCCATAGAGGCTAAGGCCCAGGTGGACTTCAAGGCCGGCCTCAACCGCTGTAGGGGAAAGCTCACCAACTACCGCAAGCTACTTAGCTATTTCTCCTCGGATCTAAAGGGCTGGATTGAGCTTTTTAAGAACTACCCCTCGCCTGACTCTCCGGATCTAAAATTCATGACCATCACCTTCCACTCCATGAAGAGCGCCTCTGAGACCATAGGCGCCAGTGGCCTCTCCAAAGAGGCCGAGAGGCTGGAGGCCGCGGGCCGCAAGAGTGACCTTACCTTTGTGGAGAAAAACATCCCCAACTGCCTCACCCTTCTCCAGAAGGTACTGGCAAACATAGTAAGTTACCTGGAAGGCTAATAGGCCGCGGTAGAAGGCCCCCCTCGCTTAATAAGAGCTTTATAAGGGCTTTCCTCTATCCCTTGCCCAGGGCTTGAGGCCCCTCATGTTCTGAATCATCATTTGAAGAGCATTTGAAGAGCATTTGAGCAACAATTGAGTTTCAATGGGAGTTTCTAGGGGTTTTACCCTTAAAATCTAGATTTGGAGCAAGTTTCTGAGGATTTTTTTCTTAAAATTCAGCTTTGGAGCTTTTTTTGGGATTTTTCCTGAAAAGCTAGGGTGGAACTTTTAGGCTAAAAATTGCCTTTGAGGCTCAATTTAAGAGGGAAAGAAAGAAAAAATGGCGCCAAGAGGCGCCATTTTAGCCTTATAATTAGCTATAGAGCCGCAAGCTTGCGATTTACCTTGAAAAGAGGTGGCTCCCGGTGCTAAGATTGTGGTTTAGTTTTCGCCAGGAGGCCTTTTATACATGGTTTTGTTCCAGCCCTTCCGGGGCTACGTATACAATCCCTCGGAGATTAGGGCCCATGGGGCCCTGCTCACGGCTCCGCCCTACGACGTGCTTACGCCGGAAGAGAGGGAGAGATACTACCAGGGAAGCGAGCACAACTTCCTCCACGTGGATCTGGGCCGGGTGCTAGCTAGCGACAGTGACGGCATGGCCTGGCACGCGCGTGCGGCAACGCTTCTTTCTAAGTGGCTCAAAGACGGCGTCTTGGTTAGGACCGAGAGGCCCAGCTTCTATCTTGTCGATACCCTCTACACCCATCCCCTAAGCGGCCACAAGGTCACCAGGCACGGACTCTTAGGCCTCATGCGCCTGGAGCATCCTGGAAAGGATGCCAATATCCGCCTCCATGAGCAAACCTTTAGTTTCCATAGAATGGAAAGACTGGATCTAATGCTTAAGACCCAGGCCCAGCTCTCCCCCATCTTTGGGTTCTTTCCCGATAGGGGCGACTTATGCCTCAAATCCCTCAAGGGCCTAGCTAGCGGCAGGAGCCCGGATATTTTTATCAAAGAGCCCGGAGGGGACGAGCATAGGGTCTATCTCTTAAATAAACCCGAGGACATCGCGCTCTTAAGCGGCGCCTTGGCGGATAACACCGTCTACATAGCCGACGGCCACCACCGCTACATGACGGCCCTAAGCTACCGGGATGAGATTAAAAAGAAGCTCCAAGAGGAGGGGGCTCCTCCCCCTCCTCTGGGGAGCGCCTTGGACTATGTGATGACCTACCTCTCCCCCATGGGGGATCCAGGACTATCGGTACTTCCCACCCACAGGATACTCAAGCACTCGGGGCTCACAAACGATGAGATAATCTCTCGGATCAAGCCCTACGCTGAAATCAGGGCGGTTACCTTCAATGACGGCGGTAGGCGCTACGCCGTGGATAGGCTCTTAAACAAGCTCCAAGAGGATGCCAAGAAGGGTTTGACCGTCTTTGGGCTATTTTTAAAGGACGCTGATTATTGCTCTTTCATTAAGATCAAAGAAAAGGTAAAAGAGCAAATAGTAAAAGATGCCCCGGAGAAATCCAGCCTCTCGCTCTTGGATGTTTCCATTCTAACCAGCGTTATCCTAAAAAAGGCCCTCTCTTTAACTGAAGAGTGCATGGACGACCCGGACTGCATTAGCTACATCTCCAGGGTGGATGAGGCCTTGAACCACGTTGACAGAGGCGATAGGGCCGCCTTCATCCTAAATCCCACGAGCCTTTCCGACATCCTCAAGGTGACGGAGTCGGGCTACGTCATGCCTAGGAAGGCCACCTATTTTTATCCCAAGGTGAGAAACGGCCTGGTGATAAACGTGGTTAACCCGGAAGAGGTCGTGGAAGGCACTGTTTCCTTAGAAGGCGAGGCCTCGGCCTGTTAGTTATCAATACCCGCGGGGTACCCCCGCGGGGCTTACCCACCCCACCCAACAAATTTAGACAAGTTTCAAGAGGTCCTAGGGTCCCCTTCGGCTTTTTCATATCCCCAATACAGGGTCAATCTGACCCAGAAGCCGGATTTTAATCATGATAATTCTATCCCCCGCGAAAATTAATCTCTACCTCCATGTCCATGGCCTTCTCCCAGATGGCTATCACGAGCTTTCCAGCCTCATGGCCAGGCTGAGCCTGGCGGATGTCTTATTGCTGGAGCTCTCCAAGGACGATTTGGCCGCCAAAGACCGAAGGGGCACGGAACGCCGCAACACGGACAGGCGCCGGGAGGATAGAAGGGCCGTGGACAGAAGGGCCCGGGAGGATGACAGGCGCGACCAGGACCGCCGCCACGACGACAGGCGGCTCTGGGACAGAAGGCAAGCCGATAGGAGGGAGACGGACCGCCGGGGCCACGACCGCCGCACCGGTGGGGATAGGAGACAGAGCGTCAGGTACTCGGTGACGGATGCCCAGGATAGGATTAAGACCGCTGAAATCATGGTGAGCGGACCTGACGGGATCATGAGGGACAGGCGCCTGGCCGACAGAAGGCAAGGCGACAGGAGACAGGACGACAGGCGCGAGTCCCAGAGGAGGGCCCAGGTGGAGAGGCGCATGGAGAGCCGCCGCCATGACGACAGGCGCAAGCCTGAGGACAGGCGGGCCTTGGAGAGGCGCCACAAAAACGAGAGAAGGGAAGGCCCCAGGCGCTCCGGCCATGACCGCAGGGAGCTAAGCCCGGAACAACTTAGGCGCCCCGGGGAGATGGAGGATGTGCTCAAGGTTGAGTTCGAGCCCAAGACCCTAACAGTTCCGGACTTCCCCATCCACGACAACATCTGCCTCAAGGCCGTTAGGCTATTTAGGGAGAAGACGGGCTTCCCCAAGAAGCCCGTCACCATCCACCTCACCAAGAAGATCCCCGTCTCAGCTGGCTTGGGTGGAGGATCCTCCAACTGCGCGGCAGTCCTCAAATGCCTCAACAGCCACCTCCAAGAGCCCCTTCCGGAAGAGGAGCTTCTTAAGATTGGCTCCGAGCTGGGCTCGGACGTTCCCTTCTTTATCCTGGACCACCCGCTCCTGGTGGCATCCGGAAAGGGAGAGAGCCTCAAGCTCTACAAAGGGGCGGCCATCCCTCCCTACGTGCTCTTAATCTCACCCATGCCCGGAGTAAAAACGTCCGAGGTATTCCAGAAATATGAGTTGACAAAAAAGGCCTCAGGAACTAATCTTAAGCCGGCTTCCAAGCCTTCGACCAAGCTGGGCCACAACTCCCTCTACCACGCCGCGGGTTCCTTGCAGCCTCAGATAGAGGCCGCCAAGAAAGCCCTGGAAAAGACCCTGCCCTACGCCTCCGGCCTCTCGGGCAGCGGCCCCACCCTCTGGGCCCTCTTTGACACCTTGGCCGCGGCCCAGAAGGCCGAGTCCAAGGTCAAGGACAGCGTCCCCTGGTATGGGGTATTCACCATAATCTAGCCCTAAAGCCAAGGCCATAAGCCCAAAGCTTAATACCTAAGACCTAAAAGGCCTTCAAAGGCCAGAGAGGCCTAAAAGGTCTCAAAGGCCAGAGAGGCCTAAAAGGCCTCAAAGGCCAGAGAGGTCTAAAAGGCTAAAAAAAGGCCTCAAAAAGGCTTGATATATAACATTAACAGTATCATCTACCCCGGAAATATTTGCGTGCTGCGTATTTTGGGGCGTCGTCAAGCGGTAAGACACAGGGTTTTGGTTCCTGCATGCGGAGGTTCGAATCCTCCCGCCCCAGCCATGAAAATTTCCTCTTTTTGTTAGCATTCCCCTTAATTTCCCCATGAACTTTTTTTGCTCATATCTCCGGCAAAAGCCGGATTTGGTTTTTAAGGGCTTAAGCTAACAAAAAAACCAATGTTCTAAGAAATCAAATATTCTAAGTTCTCAAATATAGTAAGAACTCAAATATAGTAAGAACACAAATAGAGTAAGAATCAAGTCTTGCAAAAATGCAAAGAAGAATAAAATCAAAGACTCAAATCAAAAGAGTCTAAAGATATTCAAATAAAAACAAAAAAGTAAAAAACAAGCCATTTAAAAACAAGCTATTCATAGCAAGCGTTCAAAACAAGCGAATCACAAACAATCAAATTAAAACCCTTGAGGAGCCTTTATGCCCAGCGACATTGTAGTGCTGTCGGGTAACTCCAACAAAGCCCTGGCCCTGGAGATCTGCGACTCCCTCTGGCAGCCCCTGGGGAAGGCCCAGGTGCGCAGATTCTCCGACGGGGAGATCTTCATTGAACTAGGCGAAAACGTCCGTGGCCGAGACACCTTCGTCATCCAGTCCACCTGCGCCCCGGTGAACGACAACCTCATGGAGCTCCTCTTGATTATCGATGCCCTCAAAAGGGCCTCAGCCCGGCGCATAACGGCCGTCATCCCCTATTACGGCTACGCCCGCCAGGACAGGAAGGCGGCGCCCAGGGTGCCCATCTCCGCCAAACTGGTGGCGGATCTCCTGACCGCGGCCGGTACCACCCGGGTCCTGGCTATGGATCTCCACGCCGGCCAGATCCAGGGCTTCTTCAACATCCCGGTGGATCACCTCTTTGCGGCCCCCATCTTCCTGCAACACATAAAGTCCATAGACACGGAGAACATCATCTTGGTGTCCCCGGATGCCGGAGGGGTGGAGCGTACCCGCTTTTTGGCCAAACACCTCCAGGCACCACTAGCCATAGTGGACAAGCGGCGAGATGCCCCCAATGAGGCCAAGGCTATGAACATCATAGGAGACGTGAAGGGTAAACGCGCCCTCATCATAGACGACATGGTGGACACGGCGGGCACCCTCACCCAGGCGGCCCAGGTAATCCACGAGAAGGGCGCGGTGGAGGTCATGGCCCTAGCCACCCATCCGGTCTTCTCAGGAGAGGCCTTGAAGCTCATAAGCGAGTGCCCCCTCACCCAGATGATGGTGACCAACACCATCCCGCTCTCGGCCGAGGGTAGGGAGATATCCAAGATAAAGGTTCTCTCGGTCGCGAACCTTCTCTCTGAGGCCATCAGGAGAATCCACCAGGAGGACTCCATTAGCTCGCTTTTTGTGTAAAAGTCTGCTACTATACACGTTTCCTTGGGGCTCAGGGCGAGTGTTCTGGCGCCCTTTGGGCGCCAGAACAGGCGCCACTGAGGCTCTCTAGCTAACAAAGCCTTCTTTAAGCTCTTTATAGAAGGCCTTTTGTCTCCTTGTGGATAAGTTGTCTTTAATCCTCAAAGGAGATCAAAATTCCACGTAAAGGACATCACCATGGGTCTATCCACCACCATAACCGCCAAGCCGCGCAAGGTCGGCTCCTCCAACTTCGCCAGGAGGCTCCGCCGGTCCGGAACGCTTCCCGCGGTCTGCTACGGCGAGGGCTCCGAGTCCAAGGCCATCGAGCTCAGCTACGCCGAATTCAAGAAGGCCTTCCTCACGGATCCAGGTAACCGCTCGCTCTTTACCTTAGCCATAGAAGGCGAGGGAAGCTTCCCCAGCGTCGTGAAGGAGTACCAGATACACCCGGTCACGAGAAAGCTCCTCCACGTGGATCTGGTGAAGGTGAGTATGGAGAAGCCCGTCACCGTGAGCGTGCCCCTGGCCCTGGTGGGTAAGGCCCAGGGCGTGGAGAAGGGCGGACAGCTCCAGCAGATTGAAAGGGAGATAACCGTAAAAGGCCTTCCGGGCGACATCCCCAGCGAGATACAGCTGGATGTCACCTCCCTGGCCTTAGGCCAGACCCTGCACCTCACTCAGATACCCCTCCCTGAGACCCTCAGCCTGGTAAAGACCGCTGACCTTCCGGTGGCCCTGGTGGGCGTGCCCAAGGGCCTCAAATCCGAGGTGGAGCTAGCTGCCGCGGGTGAGGCGGCGCCCGCGCCTGTCGCGGCCGCCAAGGCGGCCCCGGCTGCCAAGGCGCCAGCTGGCAAGGGCAAGGACAAGAAGAAGTAGCCTTAGCTTATACTTAATCTTATTAGCTCAAAGAATCGCCAGGCATCTTTCATATATATTTCTAGCGCACAATCCACCCACGCGGGGCTTAAGCTCGCGCAACTGTTAGGAGTAGACAATGGCCGATTTTATGGAACTGGCGCAGACGCGCCAGAGCTGCCGCGCATTTTTGGACAAGCCCGTGGAGCACGACCAGCTCAAGAAGTGCGTGGAGGCCGCCAGGCTCTCACCCTCGGCGTGCAACTCCCAGCCCTGGAGCGTGGTGGTGGTGGAGGACCCCAAGGTGGTACCCGAGGTGGCCGAGTGCACCATGCAGCTGGGGATAAATGCTTACATAAAAGGCGCCAAGGCATTTTTCGTGGTGGTGGAGGAGACGGCCAAGCTGATGCCGGCCATCGCCAAGTTGGCCGAGAGCCAGATATACGCCCGGGGAGATCTGGGAGGCTTCGTGCTCTCACTCACCTTGGAGGCCGCGAGTCAGGGCATAGGCACCTGCATCCTGGGCCTCTTTGACAGGCCGCGCTTGCGTGAGCTCTTGAACATCCCCAAGGAAAAGAATATCTTCCTGGTTATAGCCGCCGGATACCCCAAGTCCGACAGTGTCCGCCCCAAGGAGCGTAAGCCCCTGGAAGACATAGTGCGCTTCGTCTAATAATCTTTCACAAAATTTTACCTAATGTAGGACGGCGGCTTATAGCCGCATTAGGGGAAGCGTGTCCTTTTCTCGTCTTAGCTTTCCAGGGAGAACGTTTCCAAAGGCTTGGAAGATAACACTTTTGGAAGAGCTCGAGGGGAAGCAGGGCGGAAATATTGGCAGGAGGCTTATAATCGTCACACGAATTAAGCCAAGGCTTATTTTTTTGCCTGCGGGCCGGGCCTCAGGCATCATTTAGGCATGTTTGGGGCCTCATTGGCCTTTCATCAGGGAGCCTAGGACTTTAGGGTTTAGTTCAGTTTCATGCGACTTTTAAAGGTGTTATCACAAACGCATATAATTAAGCTAAAAAATAGAAACAAGCTAAAAAAATAAAATTTTTCCACTGCTGTAGTTAGTTTAAACATTTGGCGTTCTGGGCGCGCGTGTAGTCAAAAAGCAAAAATTTGACTACAGTTTATAAAATGTAATTTACCATAAAAGTTTAAGCGTCAGCCACAAGGATTGGAGGGAATTGTAAATATCTGGATGTCTTATGGTTCTTGATATCTAAGCGAAATAAAAGATGGATTAGTCCAAATAATAAAAAAAATGGATTGTGATTCAAGATAGAAAAAAACATATGTCTCATAACAAAGTATAAGGAAAAGGCAAAGCCTGAGATCAAGCTATATGTGCCCTAGCGAGCGAGCTTGTGTTCAAGATGTACTTGTAAAGCGAGATTATTTTTTTCTAGATTTTATCCAAGAGACGCTTCGAGTTTTCGTTGAAAGCAACAAGTATAAAAAGATCTTTAAGCTAAGAGCTCGTTTAGGGTTAATCGCTGATAAATGTTACCACATCTAGGCAAATATGATTTTAAATAATGAGCCTATAGGCCTGGAAATCCACCGCAAAATCAGGATGATTTTGCAGATCGTATTCTATAATATTTGGCATCATTTTTTTAGAGAGCTATCAAGCGCTTCTTTCAGATGGCCTAAGGTGTTACAAGTAGGGTTCTTTAAATATTTCCTTGAAGCACCAAAATTAACAAAGGAAGAAGACCCCGAGAATATTCCTTTACATAAGTAGTTCTAGTTATTTAAGGCCAAAACAAAAGAAGATTTAAAAATCATAAAGGTAAGGGGGTACTAATAATGATAAACATGATAAAGGACGCGAATAAACTTCTTGATTGATGTTTTGCGTTTCCGTAACAAAGAGCTAGAAGTCAAGAAGCTCTCGGAAAAAAAATTTGTCCATGGATTTATTTTGTGAGCGATCTTTATTCATTGT
>JAITJT010000217.1 GCA_031278795.1 Deltaproteobacteria bacterium
CAGAGACTTAGGCCAAAGATTTAGGCCAGAGAAAAAAAACTAAAAAGCTAGTTTAAGCCTTACAGAGCTTACAATTTCTGACAAAAAGCGCAAAAATTTAGAAAAAAAATAGCGAAAAAAAACTAAAAAAACTCTTCGGAAAGGCCAAAGTCCTCAAAATAACAAAATCAAAAAAATCTAAACAAGCCCAAGTTATAAAAAAGCTAAAAATCAAGCAGTATCAAGAGAAAATAGTCGTAAGCCAAAGTGATTCTCTAGAGTCTAAAGAAGTCCCAAGCATCCTTTCTCTCCAGATATTCGTACACCAGCTCATCAGGCCTTCTCTCTTTGTGCCAGAGCTCGATGAGCTTAGTGAGTTTTGCGAATATTTCCGCCCTGTTTTGGGAGATGTTATCCAAGAGAACCCTTGGCTCCTTGAAGCAATTGTCCTTAAGTAGCTTGCGCCTTCCTGAGCACTCCAAGGTGAGGTAGCCCTCCTGTGGGCCCTTGAAGTGGAAGGAGGGATCCAGGCTCAGACAGAGTCCGCAGCTAGTGCATTTAGTGCTATCCAAGTTGAGCAAAAGTTCGGGATCGCTTGAGTGACTAAGGGCCTCTCCCGGGCACTCATGGATAAGTTTTTCTAAGTGAGGTGAGAGCTTGAGGATCTTATAGTCTATGGTGGGGATAGCGCGGCGTTTGGCAACTAACCTAAAGTCCGTGAAGTTTAGGACCCCGCAGTTGAGCGTTCCTCCGGAAGGGCAGCCGTGGATGGATACCTTCACCAAAGCGGCGCCGGGCTGGAACTTTTTTCCCCGCAAGGCGCGCACCAAGTCCCTTTCCACCTCGAAGGTGGAAAGGGCCGCATAGGGGCAGAATAGTAGGCCCCGGCAGCGGGTTATGGCCGCGGGCACTCCTTTGAGCTCGCGGCCCAGCTCTCCTAACATCTCCTGGGCCTTCTCCAGGGAGACGCGGTCGTTGAAGAAGAGGTCGAGGTCCCCGTAGGGGCTAAGGGCCACCCGGTTGGAGGCGTAGTGCTTACTGGCTAGGGCTATCACCTTAAGATCCGCCGCCTTCTGGGGGCTCATGAGCACATTGCGGCGCACGTATACCGGATAGAGATCGGCCGTGGTGAGGCTCCAGGTGAGGGGGCCCTCTTTGCTTACCTTGATCTTGGGTTTCCCCTCCGGGTTCAGGCCCTGGGAAAGCCTCGCGTAAAAGGGCGGGGCCTTGGCCATCTCCACCATGGTTTCAAGGCTATCCGCTTGCGCAAGAAGCGGCTCCAGGCCGGAGTCGGCCTGGATGTTGGCGCCCATGGGGGACCCGGGGACCGCGAGAGTAAGGGTCGCGTCCTTGGTTTTTTGGGGAATGAGGGGTCTTGAGGCCATAGCCTCCTCCCCCGGGGGGAGATCCAATTCCAGGGTGAACTCATCCTCCTCGTTGAAGGGCAGCTTGTCCGGGTCTTTATCCTCTGTGAACAAAAGGGGCCTCTATCATATTAAGAGCTTTTTTTGGGGATTTTGGATTGAAAGCTATAAAAGGCGCAATTAGCTAAGGCCAAAGACCAAGTTGAGCTCATAGTGGCTCTTCTTTAGGGCAAACTCCGGAAGGGTCTCACCACTATGGCGCAGAGCCTCAAAATTATCATGAACCTTCATGATAAATTCCAGGAGCTCATGTGGCTCGCTTCCCGAAAAGGCCTTCCAGGGCCTGGGGGCCACAATCTTCTGGAAAGGCCTTGCCCTTCCGCCTAGCCAGAGCTGGAAGCCAGAGCCGTCCTCATCCGCGAGCACCAAGAGATCCACGCCTTCTGAGAGGTCCCGGCAGTCCCGGGGGCAGAGCGCCACTCCCACCTTAAGATCATTACTAAGTGTAGTAAGGAGCCCGGAGGCAATCTCCTCTAAGATGCTGGAATAGTCGGCTCTTTCTCCTAAACACGGCCCCCAGAGGGAGCAGGTCTGGACTTTCTTGCTCTTAAGGCCCTTTTCCATGAGAAAGGCCGTCCTCAGCCTCTCGCTCTCTGAGGGCTTAATCCCCAACAGTAGCGCCTGGTTCTCCCTCACCTGGAGCTCCAGGAGCGAGGAGCCGTAGTCCTCGGAGAGCTCCGCTAAAAGGTAGAGGGTGTCCCCGCTCATCCAGCCGTTTCCGTCTAGGGGAAGGGCCTGGAGGGCGAGCCTCGTGAGCTCCGGAAACTTGAGGGCCCTAAGGGAGATGAGCTCGTTTCCCAGGCCCCGGCGGAAGGGATTTATGCCCTTTTCGGACGCGTGGCGCTCTTGATTTTCCAATGCCTGGGCCAGGGGAGGGAGAGCGGGATTTTTGGAGGGCTTGGTCTTTTTCATGGTGTTTGTGAGGGCTTAAAAAGAGCTCAATATTAACCCCTCTTTAGCCTTTTTCTAGCCTTTATTTGGCCTTTATTTAGCCTAAGTTACTGCGGTTGACTTGAAGGTGAAAAAAAACTAATCTGTCTAGCGTGACTACTAAGGGAAATTGGCGGCTCTAGGACACTTCGCGCCATTTTGGACTTAGACCCTCTGTCCTTGGAACTCTAATATTAGAGGATTTTTTTTGCAAGGGGCAGCTTCAAAATATCAAAAAAATCATGGGCGACTGGGGCACTTTAGCCTTAAACCGCGCAAACTACCTTGAAAAGAGACTTTATGCAGCTCGGAAACACTGGAATCTACATTTTCTACGCCCCGCCCACTGGCGACATCTGCTGCAACACGGTGGTGATAGGTGGCCAAGAGAAGATAATCATAGATCCAGGGCTCTCGCACCTCTGGCCTTATCTGGAGAGGACTATCCACGAGGAGACCGGTATATCCGGTTCCGACTTCTCCCTGGTTATCCACACCCACTCCCACCCGGACCACATGGCCGCCGGAAGCCAGCTGGAGAACAAGCACGGCGTGCCCCAGGCCATGACCCAGGAGGAGAAGACCTATCTGGAGGGCCCCGGGCAAAGCGTCTACAACATGTTCGGGCTAGATCTCCCCACCATCAGCGTAAGCCGTATCCTCACGGAGGGCCCCCTGGAGCTGGGGGACAAGGTTCTGGAGATCTACCTTACCCCGGGGCACACACCGGGCTCCGTCTGCATCTATGACCCCAAGAACAAGATCCTGGTGACAGGCGATTTGGTATTTTCGCGAAGCTTCGGCCGGGTGGACCTCCAAGGAGGAGACGCCAAGGAGCTCTGTGAGAGCGTGTTACGCATGGCCGAGCTGGATGTCCAGGCCCTCCTTCCCGGCCACGGCCCCTCGGTGGTGGGAAGGGAACAAGTGAAGGGCAATTTCAAGTACATAATCGAGCTCATGAAGGAATGCGGCTATATGTGAGTGCTCTCACATATATTTACAAAGTCTTAGAGATATCATCTAAAATCATCTAGGAATCATAGTACACATATAACAACATATGAAAAAAATATGGGCAATCAGGTAAAAACCTTCCTACTTCTGGCGCTCATGACGGGCGTCATCATGTTCTTCGGCCAGCTCATAGGCGGGCAGACGGGGCTCATCATAGCCTTCGCCATAGCCCTGGCCACGAATTTTTTCGCCTACTGGTTCTCCGCGAACATAGTGCTCGCCAAAAACAAGGCCCGTGTCGTGGGGCCGCAGGACGCCCCGGAGCTCTACCAGCTGGTGGAGCATCTGGCCTCCAACGCGGGGCTCCCCACGCCCAGGGTGGCCATAGTGGACGACCCCTCACCCAATGCCTTCGCCACCGGCAGAAACCCATCCCACGCGGTGGTGGCGGTGACCCGGGGGCTTTTGAATATCATGACCCGCGAGGAGCTCGCGGGCGTTCTCTCCCACGAGCTGGCCCACGTGAAGCACCGGGACATTCTCATCTGCTCGCTCGCGGCGGTCTTCGCCTCGGTCATCATGCTTCTGGCTAATTTCGCCAAGTTCACGGCCCTCTTTTCCGGTGGCCGGGACGGCCGGGGCGGGAATCCCATAGCCGCCCTCTTGATGGCCTTCTTAGCTCCCATGGCCGCCATGCTTATCCAGGCGGCAATATCTAGATCCAGGGAATACCTGGCCGACGACGGAGGCGCGGACATCGCGGGCACCTCCTTTGGTCTGGCCAACGCCCTGGAAAAGCTCTCGCAGGGCACCTCCCGTGGGGTTGTGACAGCCACAGCTACCCCCGAGACCGCCAACCTCTATATCGTCAACCCCCTCCACCTAGGTGGCCTCAACAACCTTTTCGCCACCCACCCGCCCATAGAGGAGAGGATCCAGAGGCTAAGGGGCATGAGGACCTAAAAAGCCAAAGATGGCTCTAAAAAGATCAAAGCAGAGTTAAAGAGCATAAAGAAGACCGAGCCGCAGGAGGATGCAGTTAGCATCTGGACTGGCGAATACACTAAGATACTTATTAAGTATTTAGATATCCCTGTGTTAAAAGAAATTCACCATAGATTGCAACTACGTCACGAACAGTATAACAATAAAAATAAACGAGTGTTTTATGGAAATACTTTTTATGAGATTCTTGCATCTACCGCTATGATACTTGAAGATAACCGAGATCATTCAGAGTTCATAGATGTTTATTCTAATTTTTATGCTCTAAAAAATCCGTAGGAAAATTTCCATGAAGCGGTTGATGTGTTCTACGGTATCACAGAGTTTGACGATGTTAAGCTGCCTCCACTGGTTAACCCTTTAAAACCAGAGCACCTTTCTTTTAAAACGACACTCAATCCTATACCAGACTTAACATCAATCGCTGGAATAAATATAACTGATGGTATTCCAAGTGAGTTCGGTTCACCTGTTGAAGTCATGGAAGGTATCGTTGAGAAATCCGCAAAAACTAGTAATATTTCTTATGATAAAATGTTTTCTAAGTGCTTTGACAAAGCAGTTGAAGATGAAATTTTTGTTTTACACGATCTTAATGTACTTAACTTTTACGAAGAGCTTCAGGAACTCTTTGTTAAGTTTATGCGAAGACCAATCACTTCGAAGTATATCGCTTGCGCTAAGAAAAAATACTTAGAAACGACTAAAGAACCTTCTTTACCAATGAATACAGAAAAAGCTTACAGATCGATGGGTGAGCTTTTAACTCACATTACAAAGCTACATTCGATGTATAACAGAGCTATCGATGATATGCAAATAGCTACTATTAGTAAAGATTTTACGTTCAACGATGCCTTAAGAATAAATGCCGATGCACCTGATAGTGATGACCACTCTATCTATTTCCAAATGGATAATACTAAGGATACGTTCTTTGAATTTGCCAGAAAGAAAAAACTTTCTTTGTTAGGCACTTTCTTTATGATGCGGTGTATAATGATACAACCAGAGACTTTATAGAAAATCTAACTTCAGGTAAATATAGAGACCCCCAAGGAATACTTTATGCGACCACCCAACTCCAAGGCGGTAGAGCGGCTAGGGAAGCAGGCGCTAGCGTTTTACGGCCCGCGTATGCAACTCTTTCCGATAGTTCACAGCTACGTGAAAGAGTCGACAGTGGCGAAGCTGCTTATGACGATCAACTCCTTGATGAATCAGAACTACAAGATGCCGACTTTGATCTTGATGGCGGAGATGCTCTACTATATGAGACATTGGATGAAGGAACTCTTGGAGAACCCGGAGCTTCCGGAGGACCTCTACGAGTGGACGGAGAACTTCGGGGCAGGTATGGAAGTTTTATCCCCGAATCGAGAGCAAATAATGGCGTACTCGGTAATAACCGAGGAGCTGGATCTAATGCTTCAGGAGTATCTCAAGGACCCGGAAGTGGACGCGGAGCTTCAACTTCAGGCGCAAGCAGTGGCAGCGCGAAGGGCGGAGTACAGCCGCAGGGTCAAAGAGGAGGGAATGCTGGCGGCGGCACAGTGGCTGGACGTACAGCCACGGGACATGGAGGAGCAGCTGGTCCAGCAGTACAACGTAAAATTAGAACCGCCAATATCCGACGCAGATTGGGAGAGCCACTTCTCGCAGATCTAAGGAAGCGCCTAGGGGTCAAAGGTTACACACCCATTCCCTCTCCAGCTCAGCCTATCAACCCGAGCGCGCCACAGGTGCGCCCGGCTGAGACCTACGCCGAGGCCATCTGGAGGATAGCGGGTGAGACGGTCAACTACTTAATCGACACGGTTAATAACCTAATTGAGACCGTCTTCCCTCACGAACCCCTCCCCCCCGTACTCCGGCCCTCCGGTGAGAGCACCCCCCTTCCTGCGGATCTGGCCAACAAGCTCTACGCTCAGTTAGAGCAAGAGAGAGCTCGCCTTTTAGAGGGGGCTCGGTTTTTTTTCTTTTGACTAGATATATTAGCTAAGAGATGAAGATTTCTGGAGGGTCACGGTATTTTAGTGCCCTTTTGCAATAAAAGCATAGCCTTGTCAAAAGTTGTTCTATTTAGGCCAGTTAAGCGGTAGGCCTCGGTATATGATAGTTCCCCGCTATGAACGCAGCTATCAATGGTTGCGAGGCAGTTTAGGTCAAAGCCAGAAAAGAACTTAGCGTAAAAGTTAAGGAAAAGGTTATTCTCCATATTTTGGAAATAAGACGGGGCTTTTCTCGTAATAGCCGTGTATTCAACAGGTGAGAGTAATTTAAGATCCAGAGCCCTCCGGGCCAGGAAAAGTCCATCAACTTGGAAAAACTGGGCAAGGTTCGAAACTTTCTCTAAATTATCTCCCTTTTTGTTTTCGCTCCACTTGTCTATAAAAAATTCAGAGGGAACGAGTATTTCGGATGCCGCGGCGGAGCAGAGTCTATCCGTGCTATCTCGTAATTTATCATATTTGTCCGTAAAGTTATCATATAAATCATTGACACCCAACGCGACGTGCCCTAGCTCATAGAGAAGAGAAAAAAGGCGTTGGAAAGGCGCAACATTAGCGTTAATAAATATTAAGGGCGCGTAATCGTCAAGCATAGTAAAGGCGCGAAACTCCTGGGCGCTCAATTTGCGTCTCGTGTTCGTTCCCACAAATCCGTTCATCATGACCATTATATCCAAGTCCTGAATTCTGGATCTGATAAGATTGAAATTTTTGTTTATGTCGTTCTCAGATTTATTATTGAACCAATGGAGAGGAACATTCAAGTTCTTTCTTATTTTTTTGGCCATTGATAGTGGCTTTTGTAGGGTTCGTGCATAATCTATAAGAGATCCGGTGAATTTATTTTTTGGGCTTTCACAAAAATTAGAATGCTCACGCATAAAATCTTGGAGATTAATCATGAGGCCTATGGTATCAAGCAGGTTTTTGCTTGGATTATCATGAGGATGATTTTGAAGGCTTCGGTACGCTATGAGTTCTCTGGATTCTGTGGGAGGAGAGTTTAAGAAGAAATATCCCAGCGGAATGTGGGTGATTTCACTGAAAATGGAAAGTTCCCTCATGCTGGGCTGGTCTTCTCCGGAGATCCACTCCTGTACTTTCGGAAAACGCCTAAGGATTTTTTCCTCTTCAACATGAGAATTTTCCATCGCCCAGATATAATTGGCAGGGGAAACTTTGATCTTTGGATATTTCATGATTTAGCTCAATTATATACTTTTATTATGTCTATACCAAGTATAGTAAGGGTTATGTTTATATTATAATTGCTACTTTGTCAATAGATATTCTT
>JAITJT010000225.1 GCA_031278795.1 Deltaproteobacteria bacterium
AATCTTAAAAAGCATAGACTTGTTTCCAACTGAAGGCGATGCCCATAGCGCCCCGGAAGAACTCCCAGCCGGGCCCACAGACGATGAAGAGAGCGATAATTAGCCGCGTAGAGCCCCGGGTTTTAAGAGTTTTTAAAACTCACGCGCTAAAAGTCACCCTTTTCCATTAGCTCGCCCTTAAAACCCTTGACTCGCAAGGCTTTTTTTGGAGTTTTTTCTTTTGTTTGTAAATTTACGCCTTCTGAGGCAGTATCCGGATAAGCCTTGCCACCTTTGTTTTACCCTCAAAAGCCCTGAAAAGGCCTTGCTACTAACTTGCTCACACCTTGAGACTACCCAAGCGCCCGGGTGGGACTAGAGACATAGCCAAAAGCCCTAAGAACCTTGATTTAAAACAAAACAGGGATAACCCAATTATTCGATTGTCGATATTAATTGTCTAATTATTCCTCAATTTTTCCTCAGCTTTCTAGCTAAAGCGCTCTGGGCGCCTCATCCCCGTGGCTCTGAGAGGCAGGGCGCTCCTTAAGCTCACACGCCGCTCTTGTGAGGGAGACCCCAGATTTGGTGCCTGGAAACACTGTTTCAGGGGACTTTTTTAGAGTTTTGGCCAAATTTATGTTGAAAATAAAGTATAATTCGTCTAAAATTGGATGTTGCCAAAAAGGGGGAGTCCCCCCGAACTGGGGAGGACAGGGCTTTTGGGCAAGTTTTTTCCCCTAGCATTTGGCGATTACCTAAGCTCCGCGGGATTCCATCCCGCGGCCTCTGTTGAAGCTATTAACCAAGGAGTACTATTTGTCCCGAGAAGACAACATCAAACTTGAAGGCAAGGTCATCAACACCTATGGTGACGGCCGCATGGAAGTGGAAACCACCGAAGGGTTAAAGATAAGGGCAATGCTCTCCGGGCGCCTGAAACGCTTTAAGATCCGTGTGCTCTTGGGAGACCGCGTTGAAGTGGCTGTCTCCCCCTACGATCCCACCCTGGGCCTCATCACCTATAGGTTGAAATAGATCAAAGGATTTGCCGCTTCCGTCACCAAAGGGAGACAACGCTTAAATCCAACCGAGCTCAAAGCTCCCAGACGAATCGGACACTAAAGCCTTCCCACCAATTCCCTAAATATTTAGGTTGGATCATTTCTCCTGCCTCTGTTTGATACAAACAGCGCAATGTGAGGCGGATAGCTCATATTGCGTTCAGTTTTGAGTTTCTGCCCACAAAATCGGCATAATTATAATCTCGCCTCTATATATATACCCACAATATATTTGCATAAAATTATATTTTTGCTCTATAATCCAGCCCTCAGAGAAGAGCTCTCTAGAAACCTTTTAAAGAAGTTCCCCTGTCCATGGCTCCACATTAGACTGCCCCATGGCTGCCCCGCTCCGTGACTGCCTCATGTTTGCCCCTATTGACTCTCTTGTGAGTCCCTACTAAAGCCTTTTAGTAAAGCCGAAAAGCCCTAAGACTTTTTCTTTAGGTTTTTCAAGGGCGGTTGAATATCAGGGCCTTTTGAAGTATAACAATTTTGATTGAACTGGCCTTCAATCCGGCATCTTTCCAGAAAAATTGCCGATTTCTGTTAGCCACTCCCAAAAGAGGCCCAGGATTTCCGATCAAGCGCCTCAAACGTCCTCCTCGGAGAGAGATCTTGAATACCTTTTCCCGCAATCTTCTCATATGGGCGATGATAGTTCTCGTCATCATCGGGCTTTTCAACTATCTGAAACCCGCTGAAGAATCCTCACGCAGCAGCTACTCGGAAATATGGAACCTGGTTCAGAACGGCTCGGTGCGCGACGCTACCCTCAACACCACCGAGATAACCGTGCGCCTCGCTGACTCGGACAAACGCTTCTCGGCCTATATGCCCCCCTATGACAGGGATCTAATCCCCCTCCTACGGGAAAAGGGCGTGACCATCAACGTGGCCCCGCCCGCCTCCACTCACTGGTACACCTTCCTGGGTGGACTCCTGCAGCTAGTCATCATGATAGCCATCTTCCTCTTCTTCATGCGCCAGATGCAGGGCGGAGGCAAGGCCATGACCTTCGCCAAGAGCCGGGCCAAGATGCTCTCTGACGAGCAGAAGAAGGTGACCTTTGACGACGTGGCTGGCATTGAGGAGGCCAAAGAGGAGTTGGAGGAGATAATCGACTTTCTAAGGGAACCCAACAAGTTCGTGCGCCTAGGCGGACGCATCCCCAAGGGGGTCCTCTTGATGGGGGCGCCCGGGACAGGGAAAACCTTGCTCGCGAGGGCCATAGCCGGTGAGGCCGGTGTGCCCTTCTTCTCCATAAGCGGCTCGGATTTCGTGGAGATGTTCGTGGGCGTGGGGGCCTCCAGGGTTAGGGACATGTTCAGCCAGGCCAAGAAGAACTCCCCCTGCATCCTCTTCATAGATGAAATCGACGCGGTGGGCCGCCACCGCGGAGCAGGCTTGGGAGGAGGCCACGACGAGAGGGAGCAGACCCTAAACCAGCTCCTAGTGGAGCTGGACGGCTTCGAACCCAATGAGGCCTTGATAGTTATAGCCGCCACCAACCGTCCGGACGTCTTGGATCCAGCGCTCTTGCGGCCTGGCCGCTTCGACCGCCAGGTGGTGGTTCCGGTTCCGGATGTTAGAGGCCGGGAGCAGATCCTCCAGGTTCACTCCAAGAAGGTCCCCTTGGCCAAGGACGTGAGCCTCCAGGTGGTGGCGAGAGGAACCCCTGGGTTTTCCGGCGCTGATTTGGAGAACCTCATCAATGAGGCGGCCTTGACAGCTGCCAGGCAGAACAAGGACAAGGTCGATAGCTCGGATCTGGAGTCCGCCAGGGACAAGATCATGATGGGCGTGGAACGCAAGAGCATGATCATGAGCGAGGATGAGAAAAAGACCACGGCCTGGCACGAGGCCGGGCACACCTTGGTGGCCCTTTTGCTTCCCAACTCGGATCCCCTCCACAAGGTGACCATCATCCCCCGGGGCATGGCCCTGGGCGTGACCCAGTACCTCCCCACCGAGGACCGCTACACCTACAGTAAGGATTACTTTCTCACTAGGCTTGCCATCCTCTTGGGCGGAAGGGTTGCCGAGGAGAGCTGCCTCAACCAGATGACCACTGGAGCTGGAAACGACATAGAGAGGGCCACCAAGCTAGCCTACAACATGGTCTGCCGCTACGGCATGAGTAAGAAGCTGGGCCCCTTGAACTTCCGCAAGCAAGAGGATCAAATCTTCCTAGGACGCGAGATTGCCCAGCACCGGGACTACTCGGAGGAGACCGCAAGGATAATAGACTCCGAGGTCAATAGCCTCATCACCGAGGCCTATGACAAGGCCAACACCCTCATCAACAAGCACAAGGACACCTTGAAGGTCCTAGCTGAACAGCTTCTGGAAAAGGAGACCCTAGACGCCACTGAGGTCATAGAGATAGCCAAAGACGCCATATTCGCCGAAGGTCTTCCCATCCCGGAGATAGGCGAGAGCTTTGACCAGAAGAGCCGCAAGAAGCCCGGGAAAAAGGGTGATGAAGGAGACAAGCCCAAAAGCAACACAGCTTCCATAGAAAAGGATCAAAAGGAAGAGGAACCAGAGAGCACCTCGTCGTCCCCAGACGACGAGGAAGAAGATGGTGAAGACGATAAAAATTAATATACAGGAACTTACTGGCTCTAACTTATTGGCCTATGCCTCTTATCAAGCCTTATGTCCTTTGCACTTTTAAGATTATTCTCCCTTAAGCTCTAATACCCAAGAGCTCCCAAAGGATTCGCCATGACAGCCCCCAGGACCCTGGAGTGGTTCCACCCCTCAGGGAAAGCTTTCTCACTTGACTTCACAAGACCGCTCATCATGGCCATCTTGAACCTAACCCCCGACTCCTTTTCCGACGGGGGCCGTTTTTTTGAGCCGGAGAAGGCGCTGGCCGAGGCTGAAAAGCACATAAGTGACGGGGCGGACATCTTGGATATTGGGGCTGAGACCACAAGACCCGGCTCTCTTCCCATAAGTCAAGAAGAGGAGTGGAATAGGCTTTTCCCCGTTCTTACGGCGCTATCTGACTTTAAGAACTGCCCGCCCATCTCCATTGACACCTACAAGGCCACAACCGCCCAGAAGGCCATAGACCTAGGGGCCTCCATGATTAATGACGTGTTCGCGGGCCGGGGCGATCCCAAGATGTTTGAGGTGGCGAGCCTTAATAAGGTGCCCCTGGTGCTCATGCACATGCAGGGCGACCCCCGTACCATGCAGCAGAATCCTTTCTACCTAGACGTGGTTTCCGAGGTCAGGGACTTTCTCCTCATGAGGGCCAAGGCGGCCGAGGCCCAGGGAGTCGACCCTTCCCTCATCATCCTTGACCCGGGGATTGGCTTTGGTAAAAACCGCGACCACAACCTCAGCATCCTCAAGAGATTTAGGGAGGTCATACCAGAAGGCTACCACTCGCTCATGGCGCTTTCCAGAAAGGCCTTCTTGGGTCAAATATTGGAAGGCGTTCCTCCCATGGAGAGGGATTTCGCCAGCGCCGTGGCCTCGGCCTTCTCCGTCATAAACGGCGCCCAGATGGTGAGGGTCCACAATGTCTCCCCCACAAGGGAGGCCCTCTTGGTGGCGAGCGAGGTCCTAAACGCAAAGTAAATTAAGGACAATTTGCTCCAAAAGCCCCATAATAATTAATTCCAGGCTTTTCAGCCCTTCCTAAGCTTTCACTTTTCTTCTCCGCCTTTCTAACACCAGGGATCAGAGATGTTTTTTTCAAGATACTACATAATAGAAGCCTTCCGCGCCATCCGCTGGGAGGATCTGGTGGATATATTCCTGGTGGCCGTGATAGTTTTCTACATTATCCGGCTGGTGAAGGGAACCAGAAGCGGGCAGGTGATGGTGGGCTTACTGCTCTTAATAGCAGCCTACGCCTTCTCCATAAAGTTTCAGCTGCTCACCTTGAGCTTCCTCATGTCGGCCTTCTTCTCCAACCTCTTCCTGGTCCTCGTGGTGCTCTTCTCCACGGACATAAGACGGGGTCTGGCCAGGGCCGGGCGTTTCTCCTTTTCCAAGGCCAATCCCCTCACCATTCAAGCGGTTAACGAGGTGGTTAGGGCGGCCTTCTTCATGGCTGAAAAACACACGGGCGCGCTCATTGTCTTTGAGCGCCAGGTGAGCCTAGGAGAGTACATGGAGTCCGCCGCCAAGATTTCAGCCGTGGTCTCAGACAGACTACTCTTAGCCATCTTCAACACCCACGCCCCCCTCCACGACGGGGCGGTCATCATCCAGGACGGCCGCCTGGAGGCCGCCGGCGCCTTCCTGCCCCTGCTTCCGGCCGAGGACAACGTGAGCCCCTTCTTTGGCACCAGGCACCGCGCGGCCATTGGTCTCTCTAGGGAGACCGACGCCCTGGTGGTGGTGGTATCCGAGGAGAGGGGTCTGGTATCCCTGGTGAGGGACGGCCAGGTGGAGGTCATGATGGGGGCCGCGTCCCTAAGGGACAACCTCCTCCACAACCTGGGCTTCAACACCAAGGGCCAGAAAAAAAAGCCTGCCTGAGCTAGCTTAAAAAGCTTCCAAGCGCTCTGGTGTTTTTTAAACATTCAGGCTTAATCCTTTTAAACTCCCAGGAGCTTTTAGCTCCTGGGAGTTACTCCTTCCTAAACGTTTATTCGCGCTACCTCACCCTTTATTTCATCTTAGTCTGTATTTCACACATTAGTGCGATCCAATTTTTCACCTAAAGTTAATTCACCTTCCACCATAAGCCTCCAAAATCCCCAAAGGCTTTTGCAAAAAGCCAAACCGCGCCTTTCCCCCCAAAGATTTCCCAGAAAGAGCCAAAAACACTGGGAAAAAAAGTCAAAATAATTAGAAAGAAATGTCAAAAAGATTTTATAATAATGTTATGTCGATAGTGATGATGATCCTTGTTATACAAGGATAGTCCTTGTTACATAAGGATAGTTCTTCCTACACCAGAAGCTTCAGCCACAAAAACGAAGAATCTTAGACATATCTTTCATTGTTTTTTTTCTTGAAATTTCTTAAAATTAAATTTTTCAGAAAAGATCTCTTTTCCAAGTTCAAGAGAACTTGTTTTTCTTCCACTTTTCAAAAGGAATGCGCCATTTTGGCGTTTTCCCTCACAACCGCGCGACCCTTATTTACCCGCCCCAAGTTCTAAAACATCAAGAACCTAGAATAGCCTAAAAATTCAGGGGTCAAAGAGAATACATAATGGGTATTTACATCTTTATATTTATTGTGATCGTCGTTGGCCCTCCCCTTATTGTGACCATCATCCACATCAAGTCGGTTAATAACCAGCTGAGGATCTTCCATAAAAGTCTAAGTCGTTTCGGGGATATTCTAAATAAGCAAAGCAATCAATTCTATAGCCAACATAACGCCGCCACCCAGAGCATATTGGAGGAACTTCAATCCCTTAAGACAGATCTCTCTAAACTCCAAGGGAATCTCGCCCCTCTCCCATTGCCAGCACTGGAAACCAAAGCTAAGGAAAGTGAAACTCCCTCTTTAGCCCCAGAATCAAGGCTTGTTGATAATGTTGTGCCCACTCTGGGAGAAAGTGCGCAAGAGCCAAAAGACGCGCCCCTGGAGACCACTCAGGTCCCCTCAGAGGCCCCCGCGCCACCCGCGCCAATTGCGCCACCCGCGCCAATTGCCCCACCTACGCCAATTGCGCCACCCGCGCCAATTGCGCCACCTGAACCAATTGCCCCACCTAAACCAATTGCCGCGCCAATTGCCCCACCACTACCCCTCACTCCCCCAAGCCATCGTGAGGACACTCCCCTCTCTCCCGCGCCACCTGAACCCATCCCCGATGCTATTTCCGAGCCTCTTACTGAGGCTATATCTGATCCTACTATAGTGCCAATAGACGAAACAGCTCCCTTAGAAGCCAAAGAGGAAGCGCTCCAAAAGGAAAGAGCCATCGAAGAGCTAACTCACACAGGTGTTAGCGCGAGTATTGAAGACGCTAGGGAGACAGAGTCCCCTTCCCCAGAGCCGCCACTAGATACGAGTTATGAGGGGA
>JAITJT010000003.1 GCA_031278795.1 Deltaproteobacteria bacterium
AGACACACAAGTGCCTCTTGTTTGCATGCTTGTTTGAAGAAATATCTATTTTTTTTCTTTTGTGTGGCAAAACAACAAAGAGAAAACATTTGTCATCATTTTATCAACTTGCATCATTATACAAAAAGAAAAAAGACCCAAAACACTGATAGTTTCGGGTCTTTGCGGAATGTATGAAAGGATTTATATTCGTACAAAAAAAGGCTTATGGAGCCGTCGATGGGAATCGAACCCGCAACCTGCTGATTACAAATCAGCTGCTCTACCGTTGAGCTACGACGGCTCAGAACCCCAAGTTTAAAACAATTTGAGGATAAAGGGAAGGGGTTTAGCCCTGCTCCTCTTCCAAGACAGCGCGCCTGGAGAGGCGGATCTTGTTGGACTTGTCAATTTCTAGGACCTTCACCCTGATGATGTCTCCCTCCTTTACGGCATCCCTTACGGTGCGCAGCCGCTCTTTGGCCATCTGGGAGATGTGCACCAGTCCGTCCACCCCGGGCATTATTTCCACGAAGGCCCCGAAATCCACAATTTTGACTACCTTGCCCTCGTAGATGTTACCCACGGTGGGGAGGTTGGTCTTGGGATCCGTGCGCTTGCGGATGGCCTCGATGGCGAGGTCCGCCTTGTCCTGGGAGGGGGCGAAGATGGTAATCTTGCCGCTGTCCTCCACGTCCAGGCGCGTGTCGGTCTCAGCCTGGATGGCCTTTATTATCTTACCGCCAGGTCCTATGACGTCCTTAATCTTCTCGGAAGGAATCTCAATTACCGTCATCTTGGGGGCGTACTTGGAGACATCCACCCTGGGAGCCGGTAGGCACTTGGCCATCTCCTCGAGGATATGCAGCCTCGCCACCCTAGCCTTGTCCAGGGCGTCGCGCATGATGTCCGAGGTGACTCCCTTGATCTTTATGTCCATCTGGATGGCCGTTATGCCTTCCTTGGTGCCGGCCACCTTGAAGTCCATGTCACCCATATGGTCCTCGTCACCCAAGATGTCCGTTAGCACCACGTATCTCTCACCATTAACAATGAGCCCCATGGCCACACCGGCCACAGGCGCCTTGATGGGAACGCCCGCGTCCATTAGGGAAAGAGACGCCGAGCAGACTGTGGCCATGGAAGAGGAGCCGTTGGACTCCATGATTTCCGAGACCACCCTGATGGTGTAGGGGAACTTCTCCTGGAGGGGGAGTACCGCCCTGATGGCGCGCTCAGCTAGGGCGCCGTGCCCTATCTCCCGGCGGCCCGGTGAGGAGAGTCTCTTCACCTCGCCCGTGGAGTAGGGCGGGAAGTTGTAGTTGAGCATGAAGGTCTTGGAGGTGTCACCAATAAGTGACTCCAGGCGCTGCTCGTCATAGCTGGAACCTAGGGTGGCCACACCCAGGCTCTGGGTCTCGCCTCTGGTGAATATGGCCGAGCCGTGGGCCCTGGGTAGGAAGGTGACCTCGCAGTTGATTTCTCGTACCTGGTCCAAGCCCCTTCCGTCTATGCGCATCCCATCATTTAAGATTAGCCCGCGCAGGATGTCGCTCTCCAGTTGGCGAATGGCTTCAGAGACATCCGAGGGGGAGGCTTGCGCCTCCTCCTGGTAGCCCTTCTTAATCTCATCGGACAGGGCGTATATCCTCTTCTGCCTCAAGGCCTTTTCTTTCACAAAGAGGGCCTCGCGCATCTTTTCGAGGTTTTCTTCCTTGATGCGGTTCATGAGCTCTTGGTTCCGCACTATGAGGCCCTTGGTGTCAGCCTCGGCCTCCGGGGTCCCGGGGGAGACTATGAGGGGGCTCCTCTTCGTCTTACCAGCCGTCTTCTGGAGCGCTATCTGGATATCCAGAAGGGGCGCCACGGCCTCCTTGGCCTTGAATATGGCCGCGAGGACGTCCGCCTCCAGGGCCTCCTTGGCCCCACCCTCAACCATGACCACGGCGTCCTTGGTGGCGACCACTATCAAGGTCAGATCCGAGAGGGCCACCTGGGCCTGGGTGGGCGCGATTATGAGCTCGCCGTTTACCCTCGCTACCCTAGTACTGGCGATGGGCCCGTCAAAGGGGATGTCCGAGAGCCCCAGGGCCGCTGAGGCCCCAAGGATAGCCAGCATGTCAGGATCGTACTTGTCATCCACCGAGAGGGCCTGGGCGATTATCTGGGTCTCGAAGGTCCAGTTGCGGGTGATGAGCGGCCTCACGGGCCTGTCTATGATCCTGGAGGTGAGGGTCTCTTTTTCCGAGCCCCGGCCCAGCTCCCGCCTGAAGTAGTTACCCGGGATGCGCCCCACCGCGTAAAGCCTCTCCTGGTAGTCCACGGTGAGGGGTAAAAAGTCCAGCCCCTCCCGGGTGTCGTGTGACGCCTGGGCGGTGGCGAGCACTATGGTTTCCCCCATGCTCACCACAACCGACCCTGATGCCTGCTTGGCGATTTTACCCGTCTCAATGGAAATCTGGGAGTCGCCGAATTTCGTTTCAACTTTCATTTATTTATTTGCTCCGTAGAATGGCAAACCGCTTAAAATTTCTCTTTCTATGGCGGTTCATGTGTTTGGCGCGTTAAGGTTTCTTAAATTATTTTTTTAACCCTTGCGCCTCACGCTAGCAACACCCCTGTGGTGCTGGCGTTTCCCTATAAAAAATACAGTACCTGGGACTTATGACTATTTCCTTATGCCCAGCCGCTCGATTAAGCCTCTGTAGCGCGAGGGGTCCTTCTTCTTGAGGTAGTTGAGGAGCCTTCTCCTCTGACCCACCAGCTTCAAAAGCCCCCTCCTGGAGGTGTGATCCTTGTGGTGCACCTTGAAGTGTTCGGTGAGGTTCACTATCCTCTCGGTCAAGAGAGCCACTTGCACCTCGGTGCCTCCGGTGTCAGTTTCGTGGAGGCGGTATTGTTCCACCAGTTCCTTGGTCTTCTCCGTAGTTATGGACATGTTTGTTACTCCTTGCATCCGTATTTGCGGATATTACAGTCTAAGATTCTATCCTAGACTCAAAAAATCCTAAGCGGCCGCAAGATTGGCCGCCTGGACAAAAGGCCCTCCCAGATGTCACTGGGAGTTCCGGCTTTAAGATCATGAGGCAATTTATTGGCCAGAGTGTCCTTATAATAAGCCCTCAACATAAACTTCCCCAAAGCCTCGAGCTCGCCACCTTCGCCCACTATCTTTACGCTCCCCCAGGGGAGCGTAAGCTTTTGGGTTAGCTCTTCCTCGGAACTCAAACAATACATGGGTTTTGGAAGCTCCTCTAAAAAAGGCCTCATGAGGCCGTCTTTTCCTTCCACATATAGCCTAAGGGGATCTAAAGAGCGCCCCTCCAGGGGAAGTCCCTTTCTTAGTTTCTCAATCTCCGAGGCGCTGGCCAGATACTCAGGGAACCCTGGGATCATGTCCCTGGGAGGGATGAGGGCGCTTAGTAGCGATTCTTTGTCCATTGCCTTGGCCGCCTGGTCAAGGGCGTAGGGGCCAACTTTTTGGCGCCTGAGGCTATACACCGCGCCAGTTGTGAGACCCAGGGCCTCGGAGAGGTCACGGGCCAAGGACCTTATG
>JAITJT010000087.1 GCA_031278795.1 Deltaproteobacteria bacterium
GCCTAAATTAACTGAAGCTAAAGCATCTATTCCCATATTATCTTTTCAACATAAAGCGCTATTCTTGGCGGGATTAGATAGGATGATAAAGGCTTATCGGATATTTTAAAATCGTTTGAGATTAATTTTATGAACTAAAAGTACCGCGCCCTATATACTCGCCCCATGGGCGTTTTTTTGTCTTTTCGTTTGTTTTTCATATAAGAGCGGGAGCGCAATCTTGGGGAATTTTCTTAAAAATATTTTTAAAAAATAAAAAGTTCAGCTCCATTATCTAAGTTTTATGGGCGTTTGGGGCATTTTAAAGGGCCTCTTTTTTTGTGGCTTGTAAAAAAAATTCTATCTAGTTATAATATTCCTAAAATAAGCTCAAGGTTTTCCTTGAACTAGTTCTTCACAAGGCCAGACTTTCACACAGACACGTTTATGACAGCTAACCTTCATCATATAAACCAGATGATTCTCCAGCTCCCCACGGTGAACGGCTACGTCTCCGCCCACGCCCAGGCCGCGGAGGAGGCCATACGCCAGGAAAGGCTTTCCACGGCGGCGGCGCTTCACCGGGACACCGTGGAGGTGGTCTCCCAGCTTCAGGACACTACCAGGGTTAATCCCATCCACCGGGAGCCTGACGGCCCCGAGCGTCAGATATACCGCCCCCGCTTCAAAAAAAGGCGCAAAAAACACTCCGCCGACCCCTATCTTGCCCCGGTGGAGAGCGTGGTGGATCGTAAGATTTAAGCCCAAAATTCTATTAAGGAGCACCTAAGGTTTGGATTTTCCCATAAAAGAGGTCATCCTCGTACAGATAATACTCGAGGTCTTCCTTCTGGTGCTTCTGGTGCTGGTTCTCTTCAGAACCGGCAGGAAGGATAGCAAGAGCGAACCCGCCTCAATCCCCACCGAGCTTCAGTCGACCATTTCCAGATTCATAACCGAGTCCGAGAAGATTTCCCAGAGTTTTTCCCAGAACCTGGAGGACAAGAAGAATCTCTCCGCTGATCTCATCCTCAAGCTGGATAAGCGGCTGGGCACCTACCGGGAGTTGCTCAAGGACACCGAGGCCTCTATGGCTAGGGCCATCACCAAGTTAAGCGAGGCCAACCAGGAGGGCTTGCGCTTGAGCACCCTCCAGAGCGGAGGCGATGGAAAGGCCAACCCCGCCGCCCCGGAGGTTCGCGCCCTGGTGCTCAAACTCGCCAAGGAGGGGCACTCCGTCGAGGAGATTGCCGAGCAGGCCCACCTCCACAGAGGTGAGGTGGAACTCATAATCGATTTGGAGAATCAGTTCAACATCTAGACGCTTGGCCCTCTACAAGCCCTTGGCCCCTAAAAGTATAGTGCCCCTGGTTTTTGACAATTCCAGGGGTCTTTTTTATGGCTTTTTACGAAAATAATGGTTACAAATTCACGAAAATAATGGTTAAATATCCGAAAATAATGATTAAATGTCCCAAAAAGAATGTTAATAAATGTCCGAAAATAATGATTAAATATCCTAAAAATAATGATTACAAAAATCCGAAAAGAATGAGCACAAACATCCAAAAATAATTTGTCAAAACATTCAAGTCTCTGAAAATAATAAGTCCTAAAAAAAACTACTCTGACAACAATTCTTTTTATAGAATCTTCCCATAGAATCTAAATGAAATAGGATAATCTGTTGCTTTAGTTGCTTTTATTGTTTTTGTCTCTTTGATGTTTTTGTTTTTTTTATAGTTGTTTTTGTTGTTGTTTTCCAAAAAAATGTTCACAAAATAAAAAATTGTTTTTGTCTCTTCCAATATATTTCATATCTTGAAGCTAGAATAATTGTTTTTGAGCATTCGTCTATCTTAATATCTTTCCCCTTAACCAGACTTTTATTCAACTAAAAAAACCCCAATACCGCTAAAATCCCCCTAACTCACGGCTTCCCAGGCCAGGGAGCATAAGGTGTTGAGTCCGTCCTTGTAGGCTTGCGACTTGAAGCCCTCAGTCCACTCCTCGCCGCTGAAGATATCCGTGATGAGGATGATGGAGGCGAGTTTGATGCCCCTGAACTTGGCGGCGGAGTAGAGGGCCGAGACCTCCATCTCCACGGCCTTGGCCCCGCTTTTCATGGAGGCCTCCCTTAGTACCTTGGTTTCCCTGAAGGGCCCGTCGGTTGTCCAGATGGTGCCCGGGTGGAAGATGCCCTTTCTTAAGGCCTTTCGCTGGAGGGACTCATAGAGCTCCGCGTCCGGGGTGAGGTCCGGGCTGTAGTGGGCCGAGGTGCCCTCGGTGGAGAGGGCCCTATCTGGAAGGAATATATCCCCGAGCTTGAGCTCGGGGACCAGTGAGCCCGCGAAACCCGTGAAGATGACTGTTTCGGCTCCGCCTCCCATGAGCACCTCCAGGGCCATGACGGCCATGGGGGAGCCTAGGACTGGTCCGGCCAGAAAGTAGTCCCGGCCGCAGTAGACCGTGGTTCCGCCCAGCATAAAGAAGGTCGCGAGCCTGTCCAGGGGCTCCGGGGCGTTTTTCTTGAGCGAGTTCACCAGGGCCGGAGTGGCCGCTAGTATTCCTTTGGAGGGGAGGTCCTCGGCGTCTCTGGGGAAGGGGAAGGGAGGCTCCCATAGTGAGTTCTTTGTCTTTGGCATAGTTTAGGGTGAGTTTAGGGCCCGGGGCCTATGAGGCGACCGGGCGCGTTATTTGATAGGTGAATAGGATTATGAGCATGACGCTCAAGGCGAATTTAAAAAGGCTTCCACCTAGGCAGCCCAGGAGGGCGCCGAGGCCCGCCGAGGCGGCCTCCTTTACCTCCTTTTGGCAGAAGATCATCTCAAAAAGTGCCGCCCCAATGAAGGTGCCCAAGATGAGGCCAATTATGTTGAAGAATATGACGCCCAGGATGGCGCCTATGACGGCTCCAATCATTCCGGCCTTGCCGGAACCAAAGGCCTTGGCCCCATACGCGCTAGCCAGGTTCTCCACGATTACGCTTATGACTGTCACCACCCCCACGGCGATCATGGTCTTGTATCCATAGGCCTGCCAGTGGTCATAGAAGCCGTAGCCCAAAAAAACACAGAAGATGAGCGGAAGCCCGGGGATTATGGGCAGGAAGCAGCCCAGGGCCCCGCAGATGAGTAGTATATACGCTAGAATTATGACCGGGTAGTCCAACATGTAGTTGAGTTGGCCCTTTCAGGCTCACTTGAGGAGAGTGGAGGATTTTGGAAAAAGGCGCCAAAATGGAAATAAGTTTTAGAGCGGAATCAAGGGGTTTGGTTTTTTGGGGCACCTAAGGGGAGAGGCCCATGGTGGCCTCTAGAGCGAGTTGCGGCCTCGCTATTGACTCGATGGGAAATAAGTAATAAACTTTTTTCCAGGTGTCAAATAGCGGCTTTTTTTAACTAAAGACAGGCTAATCCGGATTTTTTCTTGATGTTCTGGAAAAAAACCACAGCTAGGAAAATATCACAGCCCTGATGAAGTCGCAACACACACCTAAATCCCTTATGAGGAATCGCTTCAAGCTCGCTGAAAACATAATTTTTAGGAGTCTTTTATGAGTGAAAACATCTTGGTACTAACCGACGGCACATTCAATGATTCCCTTCCCTCCAGTACGACGCTGGTGGACTTCTGGGCCCCCTGGTGCGGCCCCTGCCAGGCCCTGGCGCCTGTCTTGGAGGAGCTCTCGGTGGAGCTCAAGGGGAAGATAGGTTTCGCCAAAATAAACGTGGACGAGAATAACGAAATGGCCTCCAAGTACAAGATCCGTTCCATTCCCTGCCTCATCATCTTCAATGAGAAATCCGAGGTGGGTCGCATCGTGGGCCACAAGGACAAAGAGGAACTGAAAAAGGAGCTCGGGAAGTATTTGTAGCCTTTTTATGCCTCTTTGACAAATTTAAGTAAAAATGAAAAAAGCTGTTCTATTGATGGCTGTTTTATGCTAAAGTGCTAGTCCTAATAATCCAGCGCTTGTCAGCAAGCGAAAATAACAAGGCTCTAGAGGTTGTATGACCAGTAATACAGGCAGTAACAAAGGATTGTTCGGAAAAACCATTTTAACCCTCTTTTTGGCCCTTAGCATGCTCTCCCTTACGGGCTGCAACACCACCAAAAACCTCTGGGCCAGGATTTGGGGCTCGACCACCCCGGGTGTGGACAACGCGGTGCCGGATCCAGATAGGGAGCTGGCCCAGCGGGCCCAGGAGCGCCTTGACGCCTCCGACTACAAGGAGGCCGCCGAGCTCTTCCAGCAGCTGAGGGATCAGTACCCCCAGAGCATCTACGCCCCCCTGGCCCAGCTGAAGCTGGGGGACGCTTACTACCTAGACGGTAAGTACGAGGAGGCCTACGCGGCCTACAACAACTTCACCTCCAACAACTTCAACTCCGATGCCCTGCCTTACGCCTATTACCAGAAAGGCATGTGCTACTACCAGCGCATGAACGGTATAGACCACGACCAGTCTCCGGCCAACAAGGCCATCCAGGAGTTCGACTCCCTGGTGACCACCTTTCCGGAGTCCAAGTTCGCCTTCATGGCCCAGGCCCGCATAGCCGAGTCCCAGAACCTCCTGGCTGGCCATGAGTTCTACGTGGGAGAGTTTTATTACAAGCGCCGGGACTACGCGGCGGCCATGCGCCGCTTCAAAGGCCTTATCAAGAGCTACCCGGACTCGGGCTACCACCAGAAGGCCTTCAACTACATAGCCGCCTATGAGGACAAGCTGGCCAGGGGCGTCATTGACGAGGGCAACCAGAGGCCGGCGGAGTACAACAATCCCTTCACCATCCTGGAGTCCAGCGCGCTTCCTTACTAACAACTCAAGCGGAAAATACAAGCACAAAAAACAAGCACTCAAACGTAAAAAGGGCCTCCCCTACGGGGAGGCCTTTTTGCTTCTTAAACTCTATCCGCTTTAAAAGTCTTTAAGCATCTAGAAGCAGCTAGGACTTTTTCTTTTTTTAGCCCTCTTGGTGTTTCCTGAGCTCTTCCTCCTAATACGTTCGAGCTTTATCCTTCAAGCACTATTCTTCCTTATCATCCTCCTCAGAGGCGATGGACTCCACCTTCACCCGGGTTACGGCCGGTCCGTCCATGTCCACCACCGTGAACTTTCCCCCGTAGCCCTCCCAGCTGTCTCCCGGGCTGGGGGCCGCGCTGAACTTGTCCGCCAGCAGCGAGGCCAGGGTTCTGTACTTTTCCTCCGTGTCGGCCGTTAGCTTGAGGGATATGTAGTTTCCCAGCTCGTCTAGGGAGACCGTGGTCTCACAGAGTAACCAGCCCTCCGGGCTCTTGGTGATGGGGGGCTCCTCACGGTCGAACTCGTCTCTAATTTCCCCCACTATGGCCTCCAGGAT
>JAITJT010000101.1 GCA_031278795.1 Deltaproteobacteria bacterium
AGCATTCAAGACATAAAAGCGTTCAAAACATCAAAGAGCTCTAGTTTAATAAACTTCTTCATAATAAATGTCTTCATTCATATGCCTCATAGTTTTATTAGCTTCTTCAATTCATATGCCTCTTCATTCTTAAGCCTCTTCGTTTTATTAGCTTCTTCGATTCATAAGCCTCTTCGATTAATCTTAAAGTTCAAGACACAAAGCTAAAATTCATAAAGGACATAAAGCTAATATTCATAAAAGAAGTAAAGCTAAATATCAGAAAGGACCTAAAAGACACAAGATTTCTTGCTAGATTAGGATAAAATTCATAAGGGAAGGAGAAAGTTCTTAGAGCGTAAAGGAAATAAAAGTACCAAAAACCGTAAAGGAAAAGAAATAACATATAATCATGAAGGAAAATGCGAAAGATAAGTAAATCATGAACGATAATGATGCCCAAAACAGCTCCCAGCGCGTGGACGCGTTGGTTCAGATAATAAAATACCCTGTCTGCATCGTGACGCTTTTAAATGATCTGGTAAAGGATCCGGTTTTGGCGCGGAAGTCCCTTAGCTCCATGGGCATAGCCCAAGCGGATATAGAGAAATGGCTGGAAAAAAATGAGGACTCGCCCCTGACCTTCAAGATTCTCGCCCAAGATGACGGAATGGCCCAGCTGGTGGACGCTTGGCACAAGAAGATGAGCTTCGTCCCCATAGAGGAAAGGGATGCCGCGAGTGTATCGAATTTTAGGAAGATAGTCTTTATCTACTACGACCTCATCCCCAAGAACATCATCTCGGACTTGGCTGCCTTAGACGATCTGGAGAGATCCCTAGACGACTTGGAGCAGGTGGAGAACTCAAGGCTCGATGCCATGAGGTGCGCCTACCTCACCTGGTCTTGGCGTAAAAACGCCCTTAGCAAGATGAGCCCGGGGGATGAGATTGAGTTTAACCTTAAGCTAATGGAGGCCCTCAACACCCTCTCCGGCTTAAAACTGGGTCCCATGGAGCTTAAGGGGCTCTCCAAGGCCGCCTTGATCCTGGAGGCCGCGAAGAGCGCTAGGGGCACTGTGACGGATCTGCAAAAGACCCTATCCACTAGCTTTGATGAAAACATTAAGCTCACTGACATCCCCTACCCCGGGACTTACGATAAACCTATCCTTAACCTAAAGGCCCTGAAAAAAAACCCGGCTGAGGCCAGAAAGGCGCTAATTGAGGACCTAGACGCAAGGCTCACCATGTTGGCTAGCGAGAAGCTCGAGCGCTACGGCTTAAAAAACGTCTTTCTGGAGCTTAGGGACCAGCTAAAGGAAGCGGATCAGGTAATGGTGGAGAACTTGGTGGAGAAACTCGCTACCATCCAAGACGAAGAGGTGGGAAGGAAGCTTCCGGTGGCGCTCACCTTGGCCAAGTACATCATGGACCCCAAACCCCTGGTCTATGACTTCTTCGAGCGGCTCCCGGGTTTTAGCCTAAGCTTCGCCTTTGAGCTAAACAAGGGGGGATTCGATTTCCTTAAGCCCAAGATAGAAAAGATAGCCCCAGCCCTCTTTCAGGAAAAAAGAACCCCTGGCGCCCCGGCGAGCGCGGCGATTCCCAAAGGTACCACTAGTTCAGAGAAGGATAAGAGCGGAAAGGAAAAACCCAAGCCCATAGTCTTCAAGACTCCACCTAAGCCCAAGGAAACTGAGTCTCAGAAGAAGATGTGGAAGAACATTCCCCCAGAGCTAATACACGCTCGGGAAAAGCTGAGGGTGGAGGTCTTTGGACTCTCCGGGTCCAAGGACTTCCACTTTATGGCTGACAAAGACATGGTACCCTTGGAGCAGCTGGAGGGCATCTTGGAGGCGGTGGGCTACACCAAGTACCTCACAGAGGGAATGACCGTTGACGATCTTCAGCAGAGTAGGGAATTTAGGATGATGTTCTTGACCATCCTGGAGTCCTCCATGACCTTTAGGGGGGTCCCCTTGACCTTTCAAATGATGAGGGATGAGTTCGACCCGGTCTTTGACGAGTTCGAGGCTGGACTCACGGACGGATCGTCCTATCAGGGGGCCTTGGAGTTTTACCGCCAGGAGTCCAAAGGTTTATCTGAGATGCCCATGGGCATAGAGACGCCCGCCTGGGACGACGAGATTAGGGACTTTAGAATAGAAAACGATGAAATAGGTCCCTTGAAGATAGGCAAAAACGCCACCCGCAAGCTCATGAAGAGAGGCGGTGGCTTTGACCAGAACCTAGTTGAGATATTCAAGCACGGGGTCTTGGGGGAGCTCTCCCAACACAGAGGTGGGGATCCGGAGGCGGAGGAGCTTAGTGAGAAGCTCTCACGCATAGCAGAGCTCGCTACCTCGGAGAGCCTCGTAACCATTGCGGATAGCGTGGGCCAGCACATGAACCAGTTCATGAAGGCCGAGGAGCTCAGATCCGACAATGACGACAGCCGTAACCACATCCTAGCTAAGACCACCTTCTCCTTCTACCACTCCATAACCATGGGCGTAATTAGAAGGATAGTGGAGTCTGGAAACACCAGACTCCTGTGTGCCTTCCAGAAATACGCGGGCTCTAGGCTCTTGCAGACGGATCTATCCACGGCACTCCACCTGGGAGTCAATTTCAGCACCAACATAGAGGCCGTGAAACAAGAACTCCGGACCATATATGGAAGCTGGACCTCCATTGAGCAAAAAGCCCTGGCCCAAAAACCCTACATGAGGCTCATAATCTTAACGGCCCTGGCCAGGCCCACAGTCACTGACCCCTCCTGGGAGCTACTGGGCTTCTACAGGGTCCTATCCAAGTCAGGTCTAAGCTTCTTAGGCGAGTTAGCTGATATTATGGAGAAATACCTAAATGACACCTCCAATTTCAGCGAAAAGGAGGAGTTCCAGAGGGAGTGCTACCAGTACCGGGAGGAGGAGTTTAATTACCTGGACAAGTACTTGGAGAGCTACAGCCGTATGCTGAATCAATCAAAAGAGTACGAGACCTTCACCGCGGAGGGAAACCTGGTATGGAGGCATTTGCTAAAAGAGCCCGATGGGGCCCTTTGGGCTCTCTTTAGCCAGATTTTGGCCCGCCCCGGCTCCAAGGTGGATTGGGACAAACTGAATTCCCAAATAACTCTCTTGAAAGATCAAGCTTACTTTGATGCTGTGATGCGAGATACCCACAGAGAGCTCTTTGGTCCCCAGGCGCTACCACTCTCCACCTACTCTTTGGGAACGATGCGCTTAGTGTGCCAAGATCTGATAAAAGGTGGGAAGTATGTCATCAGCTACCAAAAGCTCCACAAGGGGTCCTCATCTTCCAAAAAGCCCTCCCACTACAAGAAGTACCATGAATTGCTCTTGGAGTGGATTAAGAAGCGGGAGAATCTCTTGGGCGATGAGCTCTACTTCGACAAGTTCTACAACCTCATGCGCGCGCGACTTGAAAACGTCTTTCCCAATGACATCTTCGAGTCCGTCCCGCCTCGGCCCTGGACCATCTTCTACCCGGTAAAATTAGCTAGCGACATAGGCTCAATTGAGATCCTCTTTCCGGACTTTGAGTCAAACAAGAGGCACAGGCACATGGTGGAGCCGGTCACCATATTTAAGTCCACCACCGAATATAGGCTTCTGGACCACTGCTTCATGGGGCATCTCCACAAGGGAGACTACAACACCCCGACCGTCTTCCTGGAGGCCTTTGACGTATACAAGGAGCTCTATCCCAAAGGAGAGGATTACACTTACCAAGAAATCTTAGATATGGCTCTAGAAGAGCAGTATAAGTACTACCAGAAGAGCTTCAGAACCAAAAGCGAGAGAAACCTCCAGGTCATGGTGAGCGCGCCGCTTACGGAAGAAGACCGCCTTAAGCTAGGAAGGTCCAACTTCTTTTACCAGAACTACTTCAAAGACAAAAATCCAGAGTTACTCAAGCTTGATCCCAATAAATACGCCGATACCTTAACCATCGCCATGGCCATGGACGCGCAGCTGGACTACTTTGAGCTAACAGACAAGCGCTCCCAGTCCCCTAACTATCTGAAAGCTGAGAGCACTTTTGTTAATATCCTTAAAGAGAACCCCAAGAGACTACTCCCGGTCCCTTCGAGGAGCAAGCCCGCCTCCAAGAGGCAAGTCAAGGACGTCTTGCGCCAGTTCTGGACCAAGGTTCAGGGCCTAAGGGACTTCTATCCAGCTGACAAGGAGCTTCCCCACCTAAAAGAGCTCTTCCAGGATTTGGACTATAACCTCATATCCAAGAACATCCCCCAGGTGATAGAGGGGGCCCTCTCGGCTATAAAGATAACCAACATTGAGATAAAACCCATAGGCTTCCACTACGAGCTCCCCTTCTGGCGGGGTGACAAGGAGAGGTTTGTCTTGGGAACCATACTCCTAAGCTTCATGGGAGAGGGCTTAAACCCTTCCCAAATACTTGAGGAAGTATATTCTAGGGTTCCCGGCCAGGGTGTGAAGCCCTTCATGGCCATATCCTTCACCAGGCTCTCCTATGAGTTTAGGGAGGAGCTTATCAGGAAGGCTCGCGAGCTCTCCTTGAACTTCCTCTTACTTGACCCTAACCTAAGTGACTACATGCTCTTTTCGGAGCACTATAAGGAGCGCTCTGAAATCTTCCGCTTCTCCGGGGCAATTTATGGAAACGTGAACGCCTACTCGGAGCAGTCATCCGGGGCGGATGATCAGTATTACTCATGCTTCCAGAACCCCCTGGAGCTATTTGGGGAAAACAAGCCCACCCTGGTGCATAGCTCACCTAGCTATGACTTTACATCTTTTATAAAAAAGAGGTTTAGCGAGAAAAGTAACCAGAATAACCACTATATCTACCTCTCAGCTAAAGAGATTAATCCCCTAGATGCAATTGCGAGCGAACTGGAAAAATACGGCCTCAAGGCTGACTTAGACCAAAGGGATCTTCCCAAGGGCATCCAAATGACCTTGGCCGCCTCTGAAAACAAGGGAAAGCTCTTTGTCTTCTATTTCGATAGCGCTGATGAGTTTCTCCTAAAGTCCCATGAGAACGATTTCGCGGAGCTGCTACTTTTAAAGGATATTATGAAAGAGTCCCCCAAGCAGCTACGCATCTTTTTGGGGGGAAAGGCGGCTTTACTTAAGAGCTCCAGTCTGGGGCACATTTTAGGTTCCGTTACCCGGGCTTCTAGTGAATACTTCAGCCAGCTGGGGAAGGTTCCTGGTCTTCAGCTTAGGGACTATCTGCTAAATCCCTTAAAAGCTATGGGCATATTATTCAAAGGCGACTTTCCTTTGCCCCAGTTTCTCTTTGACCTTAATTACGAGCCAGCCTTGGTTAGGCTCTTCGCCTCCCACCTGGTGGCCAAGATCCAGGCCGAGGCCCGCCGCAACTTTTCCATCCCACCCTATTACGTGGACAAAGAGCTCGCGGACACCTTAGTAACTAAACTGTCCCTTCCCAAACTGGCCTACAAATATTTCACCAAGCTATTCGCCTCAGACCCGCGCTACAAGTATGTAATCTACACCGTGGCCTATCTCTTCGCCCAAAGCCCGATAAACTTGATGGGCCTCTTTCCGGAAATCGCCCACAAGGAGTTCTCTTCTCTCTTCCCCAAGACCGCCACCTTCATTGATGTGGATGAGCTCAGGAACCTCATGGTGGAACTGGGTACGGGCAACTACTTCTACATGTCCGCCAAGCCGGGCTTCCACAAGTTCAATTTGGATTGTTCCAATTTGCTTTTGCCCATGCTGGGTGGCTTCAGGGAGATAAAGAGGGAGATCATTCACCTCAGGGAAACAGACAGCATAATTCCGCCTAACCCTAGGTCCAGTTTAAGGAAGCCCGTCTTTAAGAACACCAAGCTCCTCCCCTCGCAGCACCTCCATTTCTCCTTGGACTTAGATGACGGGGACCTAGGTAAGCTAGAGTGGGACGTTATGGACTTTTTAGATAATTCCAAGCGTTACGAGGGGCTTCCCAGCGCCTTCAACCTCAAGAGGCTAGCGGAAACCAGTGAGTTTATGGGCAAGTGGCTTAACATGGTGATAAATCCCACCTGCTCCAAGGAGAGATCCATATTCTCACTCACCCGCTTCTGCCTTCAGTTGGGGATTCCGGTCATCCACCTGCGTACCCAAAACACGGAATTAGAGTACCTGGACTTCGAAGAGGATCTATTCAAGGAACTCATCTTCAAATTGAAGGAGGAACCGCTGCTTTCCGGCAAAAAGCCCCTGATACTAATGGACTTCTCGGACAAGAAGTCATTTATCAATGGATACGACTGTGATAGCTTCAACACTCTTAACACCTTCTTGCTCAGAGAGTCACTCCCCATTTACAAAGTGGCCTCCATTGTGACCTGCGTTAACTTCGAGCTTTTTTTCAACGCGAGCTTGGACAATCAAATCCCCGCGGAAAGCCTTCCGCCCGTCCTCACCTCCAACAACTGGACAAATACCTCGCTTTCCATTTACCTCCAAGAATGCTCTCTCCCCTTGGAGCTCACCCACAAGATCCTGGCGGAAACATACGGCGTAGACGATCTGGTACTCGCGGCCGTGGCCAAGGAAAAAGGCGAGCCCTACCAGCTGGAGTCCTCAATCAAAGAGCCTCTCTTTACAACTCACCACAAAGAAGTAGCGGAGCTACTGAGGAGCATGTACCATAACTCTGAGTTCCACCAAATCGATGAGGAGGAGTTCCAAAAAAAGGTAATGCTTCTTTATGAACAGGATCCAGAAGAACAAGACGAGTTACTCGGGGAAAAGGTGAGGCGCTTACTCGAGTACTTCGAGCTCATCAAAAGGGATACGGAATATGTAGGCTTTCTATCGTCTACCAAGCTCATCCCCATACCCCTCATGATGACTGGGGAGATATTCCCGGAACCCACTAAAAAGTAAGCCTTACAAGCTTAAGCCGTCTTAACAGCCTTAGCTGTCTTAGCTGTCTTAGCATGCCCACAAGGCATATCTTGGCTATTCAAGGCCTTTTGACTGCCATTCAAAGCTCCTTTTCATAGATTGAAGGAAGGATTCCTTCCCAGTGGGTTCCTCTAAAAACCAAAGAGGCCCTCAACCTAAGATTAGGTCGAGGGCCTCATTTTTTTGACCTGCGTCAATTCATGAATGGATTTATCGATTCTTCTATGAATTTATCAATCCTAAAATGAAAAAAGCGCTCAAAATAACAGATAAATCCACGCTGATGGCTTAAGAAGCCTTGCGGGAAAGCACATCTAGAAAAAAATGCCAAAAGATTATAGCGGCATAAGCCTTTACGTGAAACACAAAGACGGATTGTTTAGCGTGAGCTTGTCTTTTAAACTGGTGAGTATCTTTTAAGCTTCTGAGTGTCCCTTAAGGTTGTGAATACCCCAAAATGCTAAAGAGAACAAGCATTTTAAAAAATGTTCATCATATTCCGTAATGGATAAGCGCCAAACGCGCGCGCGATTCGGAACACTATGACTAGTCACCGTTTGAGGTGACTTTTTCATTTATGGGGTAGGTGAAGGGATTCACATCATCGGCTAGGATCAGATCCGCCAGATCCGCTGGTATAACCGAGTGGTCGAAGTCAAGGGTGGCAAAGAGCTCGCGGTAGAGATCCACCTGCTCGTCGAAGGGCTGGTGAATGTCTAGGATCAGCCAGGTCTCACCGCGCAAGGTGCACCTCCCGGGCTGAAGCTTCAAACCTGCGTAGAAGAGCTTTCCGGTGGATACCCTAATGCCTAGATCCTTGGCTATCTTCTCCAGGCGGGCCAAGGTGTTTTTTTCCCATTTCACGCGTTCGGGCTTCTTGGGCCCAAAGGTCATTACCATGGCTTTCACTTTTCCCTAAATTGGAGCGGCCCGCTCTCGTAGAGATCCCCACCATGGAGATCGTTTATCACAACAGCGGGAAATTCCTTGACCTGTATCCTCAGTATGGCCTCCGGACCCAGTTCCGGATAGGCCAGCACCTCCGCCTTCACTATCTTTTGGCTATACAAGGCCCCGGCTCCGCCCAAGGCGGCCAGGTAGACGGCGCTGTGTTTAATTAAAGCATCTTTTACCAGCTGGAGACGCTTACCCTTCCCTATGAGCACCCTAACCCCCCTCTCCAGAAGGGGGACGGTCATGGAGTCCATGCGCCCGGCCGTGGTGGGGCCCGCGGCCCCTATGACCTTTCCCGGGGCTGCGGGTGAGGGGCCCATGTAGTAGATGGCCTGGCCCTGGGGCTGGAAGGGGAGCTCCTTCCCCTCTTCTAAAAGCGTGAGTAAAAGCTTATGGGCCTGATCCCTCGCGACTATCAGCTCGCCATAAAGCTCCAGCTGCTCGCCGCTCTTAAGCTCTTTTAGCTGGTCTTCATCTCTTATGGGAAGTTGTAGCTCACGCAAAATGGCACACTTGGGTCGCAATAGGGATTTTTTTAGTGTTGGATAAAGCTTTTAGCCTAAGAGCTAGTTAAGGCTTATAAGTAGTAAAAAAAAATGCTGAATTTACCTTACTTTCCAGAAGCTATAAGGCATTAAGAGAAGCTTACAAGCCAAAACGTAAAAATAAAATGCTTTACGCACCCCTCTTTTAGGTCTTAGCCTCAAGATAAGCTTAGAACAAGCTACGCGCGCCCTTAAGGCGCGCGCGGGCAATGCTTTCATAGCTTAAAGCTATCCTAGGCGGCTTTAAGCCTCTCTGCTAAGAACTTCTAACAAAGAGCACTGTAAAAGCTATTTCTGGGCGCTATGCTTGAGGTAGTACTGGCAGAACTCCTTGTCGTGAACCATTATGTGATCCTTCAACCAGTTAACCACCAGGGAGTTGATGGCGAGAACCACCGAGAGCTTCTCCCCGCTGGCCTTGTACTCGTCATAGAGCTTCTTGAACTTGCTCACGAACTCCACGTGGAGGCTGTGGTGCAGGGCCGACTTGGGGTACTGGATCTGGCGCTGCAGGGCCTCCTCGTCGGTGAAGTGCCTGACCACGTAGTTTTTCAGAAATTCCAAGGTCTCGGGTATCCTCTGCTGCTGGGACCTATCCAGGAGTTTCTCGGCCTGGACGAAGAGCTCCTTGTGCTGCTGATCTATCTTGGTGACTCCCGTCTCCAAGGTCTTGTTCCAAAGCATATGAAATCCACCTCCTTCTTTTTTAGCCTCTTAATGGCCTTAGTAAATTGCCTCTAGGGGCCTCTGGCCCCTAGGGGCGGTTCAGGCTCTCTTGAGGCCCATCAAACCGATGAAGGTAATTATATCAACTACCATGGCAAAGTAAACAGCCAAAACTCCCTTATCCGCGGCTTTTTTTGGGGTCTAAGTGGAGGCCCATACGGGCCTCTCCAATGATTAAGAGCTCATTTTCCAGGGAAAGCTCGCCAAAGGGGGAAAAGTGGAGGGTTAAAGAGGGGGATTCTAGCCATGGGCATGAAGCCATGGATTTATGCCCATATGCCTAAAGCGCGGCTAAAAGCCGCGCTATTTTAGGCAAAAAAGATAGGGATTCTTAAAGTACAAGAATAATTGTGGCGTTTTGTTAAGAGCTTAGAGAAACTTAAGGTGGGATATGGATTGTTTTAAAACTTGGTGAGATAGTAGAGGTCTAGAGCCAGGTAATTCAATATGGCCATCACCTCGGAGAGGCTCTCCCGGCCGTGGCCGAAGTTGCGGGTGAGGGAGAAACCCTGCCTCTTGAGCTCATGGGAAAAGTTAAAATGCTCCAGGGTGTTTATGGCCCTGGCCATCCTGTCTATGTTCCACTCCTGCGGGTGCACGCTGGTCATGATGACGCGCTGGCTCCTCTCGTGCTTGAGGATGGCCGGGCTGGACCTATCCAGCCTCTGGTTGGGAACCACCCAGATCTTGCGGCCTATGCCCACCAGATCCTTCTCGTGGAGCTTTTTCCCCACGTCCGGCAGTGGCTCTCCGTCGTAGGACACTGGATCGGATGCCAAGTGGTAGACCTCCGGGGCCTTCCTCTTGAGGGTGTCCCGGGTTTCCCCGTTTAAGAGCACCAGGAAGTCCTGCTTGGGCTGAAGGGCCGATATGGCCTTGAAGGTACCTAGGCCTTGCTTCAGGAAAAAAAGTGGCTTGATGGGTTCCAGGTGCAGGGAGTTGTAGGCTATCCAGCGGGAGAGAACCTCAGAGAGGGAGGGCTCGGGGCTATCCTCACCGGCAATCCCTCGGAAGGTCACCCCGGGCGACATGCCCGGGAAGTCTCCGGACCTCAAAAACTCCGGCGGCAACTGGGGTACGAGCCTGGGCTCGCCGAAGAGGGAAAAGCCGGCCAGGGCGTGGAAATACTCCACCTTGAAGACCTTCCGCCTCACGGTCTCATAGCTCTTGGAGAGGCAACAGGGGCAGGCGATGCTCTCGGAGGTGTAATGCCTAGCCGTGTAGGGCACTATGACGGTGCGGTCGGCTATCTTGTACTTGTCACCGGAGTTTTCGAGCAGTTCCGTGATGAGCTGCCAGATGGGCTCGAAAAAGATGGTGGGCGTGACTCCGTCCAGTTGGCTGCGGATGTGGTTGTCCGTGGGTATCTTCCTGGGCAGTCCATCCGGCTTGCTTCCGTAGGTGAGGGCGACGAAGAAGGTGTTCATGTCTTCGTCTGTGAAGCCCGGGAGGGACAGGAGGAACTTCCTCAAGGAGTTGGCTCGGGAATAGAAGGCAGCCAGGGCCGTGATCCCAAGCTGGGGAATGGTGTACATCGTGTTTTTCCCAGTGCGCTTGTCCGGGATCTTTTTCATGTAGTCCAAAACGAATAAGGTGTATTTGCTAAGTTTGGTCATATCTCATGTATCGTTTTTGATGGTGTCCGCGACACTTTTTTTGCCCTGACAACTAGCCCCGAGAGACCCGAGGGGACAATAGCCTGGAGTGGATGTTGTTATGGAAAGAGATGGCTGTGGATAGAGCTTTGTTGCGATTTTTACGAAAAAGGCGCCTCAGCTTGGGCCTCACGAGAGCTTCCAGCGGCTCAAGGCTCTCTAAGTGCTCAAAAGGGGTTTCAATGGCTCTAAAAAGGCTTAAAGTGAATCCATGGGCCACGGAGGCGGCTGGAGGCCGCTCGCGCTGGCCATTAGAAGTTGAAAACGAAAAGAAAACGCAGAAGGAGAGAGAAAAGAAAAGCCGGAAACGCAAATGAGCGCTAGTTTTAGGGCTTTCCGCGGAAAAGAGTGCAAAAGTGCTGACATAACGGGCAAAAAAAAACACCTGCCGCCTTGAAAAATCCCCCATGCTCGAAAAAGGGGAAAGCCTTCAGGGCGGCTTATGGACGGGCCAGGCCAAATGGCCCAAGTGGAAAGGCTTTATGAGCCTCTATCCCGGCCTACTACGGCCTTATTCCGGCCTTATTCCGGCCTATTATCCGGCCAATTTACGGCCTTGTCCCGGAAGGGCCTTCCAGGGGCCGTCTAATCCAATGGGACTGAATTTTTGGCTAAGACGCTAAAATGACCTGTTTGGAGGATTTAGGGAGTGTTCCTTTAAGAGGGCTCCCTCCCGCGGGCGTCCTCATAATCGGCTCTGGCAAAAGGCTTTATGATAAAAGCAAAAAACTTGGAAAGAGTGAAAAAGCCTAAAGCCTTATGGAGCTCATGAAAAAAAACTCCGCGTTCTAAGCCGTGCTATGAAAGCCCCGCGTAAGTAACCTTGCGCGAAAACCAAAGGGGCCAGCTAAGGCCGCGCTTAGGGAAAACCGGCGCACGAAAACCAGGGGAAGAGTGCGCGCCCATGGAGAGGAAAGAGCTGGGAAAAGTTCCCAAATTTTCGTTAAAACCTTGGTATATGTCTCATAATGGGGAAGAAAAATCAAGACTTTTTTTGAGGCCTTTGGGTATTGTGATCTTGTAAACAACGGTTTTATAAAGTAAAAAAGCGTTAAAGCCCTCAAAGTTCACAAGTTCTATTACTCACAAAGTGCATCTTCCTCTTGCTCTAAGGCTTATGCTAAGCGGTTTCTTGCGGCTTATAGTCCAATTTAAACGCGCTAGCGAAACGCCATACTAGACGATCAAGTGAGCTATTATAGCATATATACAACACCTTACATGATTATAAGGCCTTTTAAAAAATAAATATTTTTCTGTTTTAGGCTTATTCATCTCTTCTTGGATAATGGCTTATCCTTTCATGATGTGACTATATTCTTACTGATTATACACTAGTATTTCGCTGGGAAAAAGCTAAAGTCATCTGTTATGCGTGTATTATAAGAAACTTAGCGTGTGATTTAAATAAGTTGGCTTGGATTAAGGCATATATAGGGAAGGATTAGTGAGGATTTAGACATTTAACTTGGGCATTTGCCAATCTGTCGCGAGCCTAACAAGCTCTCTATTGCTGATGTGGCCTTGCGGCCTATTGGCCTTGTAACCTTGCAGCCTGACAGCATCTTGGCTTATGGCCTTGTGTCCTTGTGGCCTTGCGCCCTTGTGGTCGCGGCATCTTGGCATTGTAGCCCATGCTAAAAGAGAAAAAGAGTTATCTCTTTTGTTCTCTGTTTTCCTCTCTATAAATTG
>JAITJT010000120.1 GCA_031278795.1 Deltaproteobacteria bacterium
GGGTTAAAAAGAGAGTTGCGCTTATCATTAATGGGGAGTGAGTAAGGAAGGGTCATAAAAGGGAGTGGTGAAAGGGAGTGATAAAGGGGAGGGGACTTAGGCTTTCGAGGTAAAGCCCCAGGTAATTTTTAATTTCATCAAGGCAAAATGGCCTAACTTTCCCTCCCTTTAAATTTTTTTTGTAGTTTCCAAAAAAAGAGCTTATAACACAAGGACGCGCATAACACTACAAAAAAGAGAGCATAAATAAAACGCGCGCAAGAAGCAAAATTATTTTCCTAGCTATCCCATAAGCTCTATGATGCCTTAGGTCGCTTGCGCTTCCTCTTTGAGATACGTGGATAGGCGCTCCTTCATCTTGTCGTACTCCAGGTTTTCAAAGCGATCCCTTAGGTAGTCCACCAGGTCACCGTCTTTTTCATAGCTGTATTTCTCCAAAAGCTTTAGGTCTTTTTTGATGAGACCTGTTTTAAAGAGCGTGCAGTTTCCCAAGATGTTCTTGAGGATCTTTGGATCCGGACAGGGCTTAAGTTCCTTGGCCTCCTTTTGCAAGGCCTCTTCGTATTCCAAGAGTAGCGAGTGGATGTCGGCTATGAGTGCCGAGCTGGTTATCACAAAGGCCGGGTGGGTGTCCCGGATGAAGGCGTAGTCTCCGCGCCTGGCGGCCTTTTCCAACTCCGAGGCCATCTCCCCCACCTTGTGGGCGCAGATGCCGTAGCTGGAGCCCTTGATGCCGTGGATCTTGATGGCGTAGTGCTGGAAGTTCAAGGTGGAGTCCACCTGCAGCTCCTCTAGGAGCCTGGAGGTGTGTCTGGCCCAGGACCTTAGGAGGGGTAGGTAGACCCCTGGCTGGTTGTCGCACCTGGCCAGGCCCTCACTTAGGTTGAGGCCCGGGATGTACCTGTTCCAGAGGTTCTCCTGGCCTTCCTCCGAGAGCTCTCCCTGGCGCTTTTTGGTCTTCTCCAGCTTCTTTTGTAGACGCTCGGCCTCCTCTAGGGTCTCTTTACTTTGGCGGTCGCGGATGAACTGGTTGAGGATGCGGTCTAGGTGCTTTATGTCTATGGGCTTGGATATGAAGCCCTGGAAGCCGCTGGCGTAGAACATGTCCTCGATTCCCACTATGGCGTTGGCGGTTAAGGCGATGATGGGAACCGTCTCCGAGTACTCGGTCCCTATCTCGTGGCGGATTATGCGCACGGCCTCGATACCGTCCATCCTGGGCATCATCTGGTCCATGAAGATGAGGTCGTATTCCACCTCAGCGTCCCTGATGAGGCCAATGGCCTCCTCACCGGAGGTGGCGCAGTGGGTGCTTATGCCGTAGGGAAGGAGCAGGGACTTGGCCACGTCTAGGTTGGGGAGCACGTCGTCCACCAGGAGCACCTTTCCGTAGGGCATGTAGCTGCGTTGGATGGAGCTGGAGGGAGGTAGTTTCTTGTACCTAAAGTCAAAGTTCTTGAGGTTCTCGGCTATCTTGGGCCCTATGGGGGTGGGGTCGGTCACCTCCTGGAGGACGGTCATGGTGAAGGTGCTGCCCCGGCCGTATTCGCTTCTAACGTTTATGGTGCCGTTCATCATCTCCACCAAGGTCTTGGTGATGGAGAGACCTAAGCCAGTTCCCTCTATGTAGCGGTTCACCGAGCGATCCAGTTGCACGTAGTTGTTGAAGATCCTGTCTAAGTCCTTCTCCCTGATACCCCTTCCGGTGTCGCTAACCACAAAGGTTAAATAGCAGGTGCCCTCGTTGGAGTTTACTGTGGCTGAGATCTTGAGTTTTATGTGGCCGCGGTCCGTGTATTTGAAGGCGTTGGAGAGCACGTTGGTAACTATTTGCTTGATGCGCACCTCGTCGCCCTTGAGGGATTTGGGGATGGAGGGGGAGATCTCCACCTCCAGGTGGATGGGTTTAGAACCTATGCGGGAGGTGTTGAGGTTTATGGTATCCGATATGAGGCTGGGGAAGTTGTAGTCAACGGGCACCAGCTGGAACTTACCGCTCTCCACCTTGGAGATGTCTAAGATGTCGTTGATTATGGAAAGGAGCGTGGCCCCGGCCGAGTAGATCTTCTCCAGGTTACTAAGGGTAGCCCGGGGCAAGTCGCTTCCCAGCTCCACGTCGCTAAGCCCCATGATGGTGTTGAGAGGCGTTCTTATCTCATGGCTCATGTTGGCCAAGAAGACGCTCTTGGCCTTACTGGCCTCCTCCGCCTGCCTGGCCTGGAGCAGATCCGTCTGGTCGTGGAAGAGGAGCAGAGTCCCTGAGAGGTTGATGTTGGGATCCATGAGGGGGGTGATGTTGAGGGAGTAGGTCCGGGGGCGCTCGTTTTTCCGAAAGGAGATGTTCACGTTGTGGTGGCTGATGAGCTGGTTCTCCACGGCCTGGAGGTAGATCCTCTCCAGCTTGGAGAGATCCGGCTCGTCTATGTAGCGCTGGAAGATCTCCCTTATGCTGCGGCCGCTGACGAGCCCCACGTGGGAGATGTTGGCGAGCGTTAGAAAATAGTCCGTGGAGTATAAGAGCCTATTGGAGCCGTCAAATATCAAGATGACGTACTGGCTGTTTTTCATGAGGAGGTTGAAGAAGAGCTCTTGGCTGGTGCGCTCCTGGGCGATGAGGGAGCTCAGGTTCATATTCCCGGCCGTCATCTGCTTGGTGCGCTGCATGAGCTCTTGGAGGAAGGCGTTCTGGCGGAGGATAATCTTATTCTCCCGCCTCTGTCGGCGCAGCTCTAGCTCCAGGGCCTGTACCTCCTCCGGGCTCCGTTGCGGAAGGCCCAGGGTGGATATGGGTTGGTTCTTGTTCAATGGCTGGCCTTTAGCTCTTCCTCTTCTCTGGAAGCGGTCTTAGTAAAAAGAATGAATGTTAGGACAAAAACCCTCCTTTGAGAGGGGTTTTGAGCATACTACCACCTTTCTCCGGCTCATGAAAGAAAAAAAGAGAGCGAAAGATGAAAAAAATGCTATCTTGTTACTTTTCCGTGGTTATAGCTAAAAGAGTGGAGAAAAACTCTTAAAAAAAACTCAATATATGTAAGGGGAGAAAATAATTTTTCCATATGGGCTTTAATTGCGATGATGTTTTTCTAAACAGCCTCTTAAGGCTTTCTCTTAAGCTAAAACGCCAAGCTAATGAGGGACATGTTGTGGTATTGGTTCTTCATAGTGCCGTCCGGAAGCCTCACCGGGCAAAATTCCCCGCTGGAGTAGCTGAAGATGTAGGGAAGAGACCTATCGGCTACCGAGTTAAACTTCTCCATCTCCCCCTTATAGTTGAGGCCCACCGCGAAGTTCCGGATGAGGCAGGAGTAGACATAGAAGATGTTGGAGTAGAGGCTCTGCATGGAGAGGCCCAGCTGGGCAACGGCTCGAAGTACCATATCCTCGTCGAGGATGCCAAAACTTATGGTGGAGTTCTCCGGGGCTTTTCCGGTTAGGAGGATGTCCCCCTCCGGGGTCTGGGCCAGGATACAGCGTATCTGGGGCCCCAACTCGTCCTGGCGGTCCAATATGATCGGAAGGCTGTGAATGCCGGAGATTTGGCCGTACCAGCAGAGGCCCATGGACTCCAAAAAGGAAAGGACCGGCACGCCGTTCACCTCGCTTATGACATTCCCCTCTGACTTGGTGATGATGGCCCTCTGCTGGACGCCCCGCCACAGGGGCAGGTTGGTTACGCTAAAGGTTGGGGTGATGTTTCCCTCCACCAGGATTATGGCCGCCCGGTCGCTATAGGCCGCTCCGTTGTGGATTATCCTAGGAGACTTGAGCTCGGTTGAGAAGTCAGCTGGCATGGAACCAAAGATAGGCACCTTATCCGAGAACTGGTCCAGAGCTGAAATAACAAACTCCCCCACGGCGGAATGGTCGTAGACTCCCGAGTAGAGGAGCATGAAGGCCGGCCTAGAGTTAAGAAGGCTCTCAGCCTCCACGTACATCTTGGAGAGGCTCTTGTACTTGTCCTCCACCAGGGGGTCCGAGAGGCCCACGGCGAAGTTCACGCTGTCGCTGGTTAGGACGCAGATGGTTAAGAGCATGTTGTCCATGAGGCCGCGAGATGAGGAGTTCAAGATAGTGTTCAAGCCTAGAACCGGAAAAGGCAGGCGGTCGCAGATGGCCTCCACCACCCCGGAGTCGATGAAGTCGTTGTTGCAGTGGATTATGCCCACCGAGTTCCTCTTGAGGTTCTTCTGGATGTCCAGCTGGCTAATGACATCCTTGAGGGCTATCTCCACCTCGTCCACTTCCACGGTGTTAGCAATGAGTGCCTTCAGCATGATTCTCGGGCCGCCTCCACAATCTTGTCCTCTTTCTCCGCGAAGAGCTCGGTGAGCTTGGGGTCAAAGAGGCTTCCGGCTCCACTCTTGATGACGCTTATGGCATCCTTGGCGCTAAGGGGCGCCCGGTAGGGCCTCTTCTCTAAAAGGGCGTCGTAAACGTCACAGATGGCCATGATTTTAGCCGCCAAGGGGATCTCACTATCCTTTAAGCCCTCTGGGTAGCCCTTGCCGTCAAAGCGCTCGTGGTGGGATCTGGTCATAATAAGGGCGTAGCTATGGAAATCTTGCCCAGGTATGGTCTTAAAGATATCTTTAAGGATTTTTTCTCCCATACTTGTATGAGTCTTCACCAGGGCGAACTCGCTATCATTTAAGCCTGAAGGCTTAAAGAGCAAGGCGTCAGGGATGGCTATTTTTCCAATGTCATGGAGGGGTGCCGCCCTCACCATCAAATCCAAGGTCAAAGGCGTTAGCTCCTCATAATAGAGCCCCTCTTCCATAATGGCGCTCCCCAATATATACACGAGCTTAGAGACCCTTTTGGCAGCAAAGGGATCCGCGTCCGTTCGGTGCTCACAGAGCTTAGCAAGTGACATGATGAGCTTATCCTCAAAGTCCCTCACCAGACGCTCCGTCTGGTCCTTACTCCTGGAAATGGAAAGCTGGGTGTTTATGCTGTGGAGGAGTAAGTCACGCTCCACGGGCTTCGCGATGAAGTCGCTGGCGCCGGCTTTGGTCGCTCTTATCTCGGTCTGGATATCAGGGGAGGCGGTTAGGAAGATGACCGGTATGTCTTTAAGCTCGGGGTTGGCTTTAAGGGCCGCCAAGGTCTCAAATCCGTCCATGTCCGGCATCTCGATATCGAGTAACACCAAGTCCGGCCTGGTCGCCAGGCAGATCTCCAGCGCCTGCGGGCCGGATTTGGCCAGGCTCACCTCGAAGTCGTCCTCGAGTTGGATATTCACCTGCTCGAGATTGGTGAGGTTGTCGTCGACGATTAAAATGTGCTGCATGGAAGATTGGCTCGCATGTGGCGTAGTTTCAAACTGTTTAGCGTTGTGTAACGCTGTTTAGCGTTGGGTAACGTTGTTTAGTCTTGTGCTAGTTTGTTTAGTTTTGTGTCGCGCTGTTTAGTTTTGCGTCGCGCTTAGTTTTTTTCTCCAGTCTTATGGGTGTGTACTTTTAGGTAAAGTCTACGTTTAAAAGATAGTAATATATATGTTTAAAAGAAATAAATAAAAAGAAAAGCAAACAGATTGTGAAAAATAAAAGAAAAAGAAATTGAACAAGAAACTTAACAAGAAACATAACAGGGAATTGAACAAGAAACTGAACAAGAAACTGAACAAGAAACTGACAAATGAAAAAAATCATACGCTAAAAATTTTTTTCAAAATTTTTTGCATCATTTTTTGAGGTAGAGATTTATGGGGTAAAATTATTCGCACATTTTTTATTTTGAACGAAGACGCTTAAAAAACATTTTCATAAAATGAGTTTATAAATATCCCTCTTTGATTTTGTAAAAAATCTTTCCCTTGGGGAAGATGATAAATTTTTAAAATCCCTAAGGCTTCCGGGATAGATTTTCAGAGTGCAGCTAGCACTATTATACATTTTTTGTAGCGATTATGCTTGTTCTAATGGAGCGTGAGGTCTTTAGCTTGGGGAAAGCTTGGGGCTATTGGGGTGCTTGGGCCTTTGGGCCCTTGGCGCCGCGGCTAGATCGGGGCTCCAGGCTCTGGGGGTGGGGCTGTGGGAGAGGGTTTGGGGTGGGCTAGAGGCGGGTGGATGGGGGGATGGGCAAAACCCTAGGGTTTAGTTAAGGGGCTCAGTCGCCATCTTCCGAGTCTTGGGCTTTTTTCACCAGATTCCAGATGGCGTAGCGGAGCTCTTTGAGGCCCTCTCCGGTCACGGAGGAAAATCCCATTATGGGGGTTCTGGGGTGGGCCTTCCGGAAGCACTTCAGGGCTTCCGGGCCAGCTTCCAGGTCCATCTTGCCCATGGCGATGAGTCTGGGCTTCTTGATAAGGGCTGGATCGTAGCTCTTTAGCTCCCTGATTATGCGGTCTAGGTCCTTTCTGGGGTTGAGGGGGTCCATCCTGGTGGGGTCGAGGACGTGGACCAGCGCCCCGCTGCGGCTGATGTGCTTGAGGAACTGGAGCCCCAGGCCCAGGCCCTTGGAGGCCCCGTCCACGAGTCCGGGTAGATCGGCCAGGACAAAGGAGTGATCCTCGTCTACCTGGACCACCCCTAGGTTGGGTTTGAGGGTGGTAAACTCGTAGTCCGCTATTTTGGGTCTGGCCTTGGATAGCCTGGAGATGAGGGTGGATTTCCCCACGTTGGGGTAGCCCACCAGAGCCGCGTCAGCCAAGAGCCTGAGTTCTAGTTTTATGTGCCTCTCTTGGGAGTCTCCCCCTGGTTGGGCGAAGCGGGGCGTCCTCATGGTGCTACTCTTGAAGCGGGCGTTACCTTGGCCGCCCCGGCCGCCTTTGGCTAGCACGAAGGACTCCCCGGCCTGGGAGAGGTCGCAGAGGGTCTCTCCGGTGTCTATATCCATTACCAGGGTCCCCCTAGGAACCGAGATGGTCAGATCGGCTCCGGCCTCCCCGCTCTGGTTGCGGCCCCGGCCAGGTTGGCCGTTTTTGGCGTAAAAGTGCTGGTTGAAGTGGAACTTCAGGAGTGTGTCCTTCTGGCTAAGGGCCTGGATTATCACGTCTCCGCCCCTACCTCCGTCACCTCCGTCCGGACCGCCCTTGGGAAGGTACTTCTCTCGCCTGAAGCTCACGCAGCCGGCTCCGCCGTGACCGGATCTCACGTATATCTTGGCCTCGTCCACAAATCTCAAGGGCGCTCTCCTTTTACTTGAGCTTATATGCTCATAGTGACCCATATTAGCATTTTCAGTGGAAACTAGGTAAACTGAAAATTGGCGTCCTCGCCACATTCCCCTCTATATTGGGCGTAGAGTAGCAGCTTGGGCCCTTAAGCCAATCTGAGGGTCCAATACGCCTTACGGGCTATTGGAGGACACTAGCCTGAAAGTATTGAAAAATATATGCTTTTAAGAACTAAATCCCAAAACCCTAATAAACTCTAAACAATCAAGAAATTTAGGTGAAAAAATGGTAGAGCATCTGGTGGAAAACATCTTGGCTGTACTAGCCGAACGCAAGATAGCCGAGGCTATGGAGGGCGGAGAGTTCGACAATCTTCCCGGGAAGGGGAAACCCCTCCCTGAGGACGAGCTGGCCAACCTTCCGGACGACGTGAGGCTAGCTTACAGAATCCTTAAAATGAGCGGAAACCTGGCGGACTCTAACCCGGAGAGCCCCACTCCCGCCAAAGCCCCGGTTGAGGATACAAGCGCTCAGCAGTCCGAGACCAAAGGAAGGGCCCCTTTGCGCTCTATTCTGGAGGAGCTGGATATAGGCGCCCCTTCCGAGGGGAGCGCCTATCGGCACCTGGAGTCCCTGCGCCTGCGGCTGGGGAAGGACAATCCCCTGAAGCCGGAAGAGGAGAACAAGCTTTTGGACTCGGGCTATCTGGATAAGATTTTGGAAAAACTTTTTCCCGAGAAAAAGCCCAAATAGCCTTGAAAGCCAAAAAGCCTTAAAAAGCCAAAAATATTCTGATATTTTAAAAAACCTTGTGTAAGCTAATTATTTTAAAAAGCCTAAATCACACTGTATAGCTAAAAGCCTTAAATAATCTAAAGTTTAAAAGCCTCTGTAACAAAAGACTTATTTTTAGCATCTTTTTTTGGTGGAAATTTAGCTGGGGGTCGGTTTTTCAAAAATTGTAGAGAGGTTTCACTTTCGGGCTTTTTGGGATGATAAAAGTCTCGCGCGCTGTGTAAAGAAGAAATAATAATGTTTTTATGGCTTTAAAAAAATTTTTCTAAAGCGTTTCTCTCAAAAATTCTCTTTTAAAGCTTTTTTGGCTTAAAATCCCTTAAAATAACGCGGCTTTAAAATTTTTTTGGGTTTTTGTATCTCTTGTTACATCAAAATTTTAAAAAAAGAATTATTGTAGAATGGCATTACGCAGAACTCCCCGAATAGGCTTAAAGGTTCTTACTAATTTTACGAAAAAGGGCCTAATGGCATGGGAGTGAAACATTCTAAACATAATTTTTCTTAGGAGAATGAAAATGGCTAAAATTAGCAAAGAGATTCAGGATTTTGTTCAGGGAAAGCTGGGCTGGGTGGCCACCGCCGATGCCAGTGGGCTTCCCAACCTGGCCCCCAAGGGCACCTTGAAGGTGGTCGACGACGAGACCCTTGTGTTTGCGGACCTCTTCTCCCTCAAAACCAGGGCCAACCTGGAGGCCAACGCCCAGGTGGCTGTGGCGGTCGTGGACAAGATGACCGGCTACCAGTTCAAGGGAAAGACCGAGCTCCTCACCTCAGGCCCCATATTTGAGGAGGTTACTGGCGGAGTCAAGCAGGCCATGCCGGATCTGCCTGGACCCAAATACGTGGTCAAGATCAAGGTGGAATCCATCTACAGCCTCTCCCCGGGACCCGATGCCGGTAAGAAAATAGTCTAAGCTTTATGGCTCTAAGGTCTTAATTTCGCTTTTGGCTCTAGCTTTCGAGTTTTTAGTTGCAGCCGGGTTCGCCCGGCTCGCTAAAAACTTGTTTTTTTAAAGTATTTGGCCACTCTATTGGATAGTCTTTTTTTAATGGCCTTAGATAAAGGAAAAACACCAAAAACCCCCGGAAATGCGCTATGGAAAAGAAACCAGATTTAGCCATGAATAAGTGCCCATGTAACAAGGCCAAGACAAATGAGGACTCCTGGAGCCCCTTTTGCGTAGGCGAGTTGTGGATCTTCAATGGCCTCAAGGAAGAGGAGCTGAAGGCCCTCTCCATGAACCTGGTGCGCGCGAGCTACGAGCCTGGGGAGACGATCTTTAGGCAAGGAGACCAAGCCGAGAGCATCTTCTTGATCAAATCCGGGCGCATCCGCTTGAGCCGGGTGATGGAAAACGGCACCGAGGTCATCCTGGACATCAGAAAGCCAGGGGACTATCTGGGCGAATATATCCTGAATGACTTGGAGCAGAACTACCCCTATCCGGTTACCGCCTGGTGCCTGGACAAGGTGCTCACCTGCGGTTTCACCCGCAAAAGCTTCGAGGAGATGGTCGTCAGCTACCCGATCATAGGCCTCACCGTCATCCGCAACATGGCCGGACGCATTGCCAATCTAACCGAGCGCATAGAGGCCCTCAGCCAAACACATCTGGAGGAGAAGATCTACGCGGTTCTGCTCAATGTGGCCAAGGAGCACGGAAAGCGCGGAAAGGAAGGGGCCTATACCCTGGAGCTCTCCCTCACCCATGAGGATTTGGGCTTTCTGGTGGGCGCCCACCGGGTGAGTGTCACGAGGATCATGAAAAGGCTCAAAGAGGCCGGTCGCATAGCCCAGGACGGTAAGACCCTGGTGGTGCAGGGCACTCAGAGTAGCTTGCAGCATTAGAGTGGCTTTTATTGAGCTTTCAATCACAAGGGCTCAATTTTTTGGCTAAATTTTCTAAATTTTCCCGTGTGTTCCTGGCTCTTCTGTGTATAATGGGGGGAATCAGCCTCCACCAGGGAGTCATTCCCCATGCCCCTCGCCTTTCGAGTTTTATACACGGTAGCCCTCATAGTGAGTTTCACCCTGGGGGTGATACTCCACCTCCATACCCCCATGGCCCGGGCCACCTGGTATCCCTGGTGCCTCTTGAACCTGGCCCTCATGGGCCTGGTTCTAAGGGAGCTCTCCTTGAATGCCAAGGAGAGGTCTAGCTACCTGCGCATCTTCACCGGTATGGATCCCAGCCGGGGCCTAGGCTCCATAATCTTCCTCATATTCTTCCTCGCCCTAGCCATCCTGTACCTATTTTTAGAACATCTAAGCCCCCGGGGCATAGGCTACCTGCTTAGTAGCTTCATTAGCTTTGGGATTTGGGCCCCTCTGGGGATTATGCTCTTCTTTGGCCTTAAGCTGGGAAGCCCCAAGCTCTCGTGGGTGGACGCGGCTCTCTCGCTTCTGGCGCTGGTAGTCTCTATCTTCATCTTCGCCATGGGTACTTATTTCTACCAGGCCAGGGTGCTGGTCATCTCCATCTTTTGCCTCATCTTCATGATAAAGGGAAACAGGCTTTTAAAAGTGCTGGTGGCGTCCACCTTGGCCCTGTATTTTCTCTTGGGCGTTTTGGTGGTAAGCGGTGGGCACGAGAGATTTTACCCGGTCTACCTCTGGGCCTTTGCCGGCATGTCCGAGCTCAACGCGGCCTTGGATCTTATTTTAAGGCAGGCTGTCATCCACATGGCCGGATTCTGGGGAACCGGAGGGGCCTACATAGAAGAGGTGGGGCTCCCCCTCTCCGAGTCCATGGGCTTCAACTGCCTTCCCTATCTGGCCTTGGTGGGAGGAGTCTTCTCCATCATCATATATGCCCTGTCCTTATCCATCATCATGGTGTCTTTGCTCTTGAACTCTTTGAGCATAAGGGGCTGGGCCGGCACCACGGCGGTCTCAGTGTGGTTTGTCTTGGCGGTAGACCAGTACATGTCCTTTTTGGCCATCCTCACACCTTCCGCTCTAATCCTGGGGGGCGGTTCCAATGGTCTTCCCTTCATTGGGAGCTTCGAGTCGGGCCTCGCCCTGGAAGCTCTCATGCTCTTCGTGTTCGCCGCCAAAAGGGCGGACACATTTGACCTTGTGGAAAATGCTCTCCCTCAAGTGGTAGACTTAGCCCCAGAGCCCGCCTCCCAGCTGGCGTCCTCCCCCATAGACGCGGGAGAGGTTAAAGTAGAGGATGCCTTGATGAACGCCGGGAAGACTTAAGAAATGGGCTTATTTATATAGCCATTCAAATGCGTTTAGCTTTTGTGAGGATCCATGAAACAGAAAAGAGTCATCATAAAATGCGGGATGTTTGACGAGGAGCTGGAGAGGGCGCTTAAGCCCTTAACGGAAGAATACGACATTAGCTACATAAGGCTTCATCCTGGCTACCACTGCAACATAGAGGAGCTTCAAATGAAGCTGGAAGAGGCCCTCGCAAGCGATATAGTTACCGACAAAAACCAGGTGAGGATATTTTACGGCTGCAAGTGCCTTCCGGACATGGTGGATTTCGCTAAAAAACATGAGGTGAAGGTTCTGCCTACGTCCAACTGCCTCTCGGCCATGGTGGGGGACAAGGAGCTAGTGGAGCTGGAAAAGGACAGAACCATGGTTCTGACGCCTTCCTGGATAAGTAAGTTCTTCTTAACCAAGGAAGACGCGCCCGCATCTTTTTTGAGGTGGGATGAGGCTGATTTCAAAATAAATTTTGGCCGTTACGACAGATGCCTGATACTGGAGACGACAGCCCCTCCCACTGACGAGGAGATTCTTGAGATTTTCGATCTTTTCGGAAACCCGGTAATTGAGACCACACCCTGCCCGCCGGACCATTTCAACAATCTGGTCAAAGAGTTCATGGCCTAGGGTTGTAGGCATTTTCAAAAAAAATCAATCCCCCACCAAGCGCGACTCCTCTAAGATTACGTTGACCGTCTCTTCTATCAGCTCTCCGTACATGAAGCAGGCGAGATGCCGGCTCTTATCGGGTATCGGGCAAATAAGAGCTAGGTCCTTTTGTCCCTTGGCCCCTGGCATATCAAAGACATAACAGTTGTCTTTGAGCTCTGGCTCGCTTCCTCCGGTTTTCCTCGAATAAACAGTTGCGACCTCCTCTAAGGTGAAGTCACTGTTCTGCGCGGTTAACACGGCCATTTGAGTTAGCCCTGTGTCTCTTTCCAGAAAGACAGAGTTGGCGTCTTGTTCCACGATAATCCATTTGTCTGATAGGTATAAATCATATCCTTTTAGATCCACCACTTTGGGTTTGTAAGGGGGACGTTTAGTGGCGCTTATCGCTCCGGATGTTCCCTTTTCGCCATTTTTGGGGCTAGTGGTTTTTTTCCCAAAGTTTTCCGTGAAATTTATCTCAAAGGGCGGAAGTATTTGACCAACCGCTAGTTTGGGGTTGATGTCGTTTTTCCACAGAAAAGAAAGCATTTCAATGGAGGGCTGTGATAGATTGTAAGAGCCGTCCACATGCTCCCAAGTCCAGGTATTTATGCCCACCACCTCTCCCTTTTGGTTCACCAAGGGCCCGCCGCTGTTACCTCCAAAAATTGTGGCCGTGTGCACATGAAAGGGACCTCCTTCGCCGTTGATCAAGGCGTTGATGATTCCCGTGGTGGAGTTTATGGGAACCAATATTTCAGTGTCCCACTCGGCTAAAAAAATTTGCCTAGATGATATGTCTTGTGTCACAACTATGACGGGATATCCCCAGGCGTAGATCGTATCTAATTTTTTAACATCCATGTTGAATGTGACCGGGGTGATATCTAGGTCCTTGGGCTGCTCAAAGTGAAGGAGCGCGAAGTCTCGTTTGCCAAATATCACCTCACCAGTGTCTTCATAGTCCATGTCCACCACAGTCGCGGGAGTTGGTTTCATTAACTTATTGAAAACAAACACGTAACCGTCTTCCGGAAGCTCTCCCACCACGTGTCCGTTGGTCATGATGTATCCATCCGCCACCAAAAACCCGGTTCCGTATTGATAGCCCATTTCGCGGCTGTCTTGATCCATGTACTCACTCGCGATTAAAAATGTGGCTTTTTCAATATCCGAGGTGGTTTTTGGCGACTCATCCACTAAATTTATGAACGCTTCTTTCGTCTTCTGCGCCTGGATGAGCGTAGCCGCAGAGACTATAATAAAAAAAAGCGCTATGGCTATAATTAGTGGAGTGTTTTTCATAAACTCGCCAAAAATCTTTATGCACTTTGGATAATTTTCTTATTATGCAAAGACTCATCATTGTTTCAAAAAACCCCTAGCATTGTTGTGGGGCGTGCAGCTCGAAAATGTTCAGATTCTAAGCCATCTTACAACAGCCTCTGGAAAAATTCAATTATAACGCAGTTAGACAAAAAAACTCAGTCACGTTTTTCCAGGGTATTATATTTATCTAAAAGCCCGTGAAGACGGCTTTTG
>JAITJT010000125.1 GCA_031278795.1 Deltaproteobacteria bacterium
CTCTCGTGAGGCCTATCTGGATATATACAAGCTTTTAAAATTCTTGGGGGCAGGGCTTGGCTTGGTTAATCAAAGGTTTTTTAAAAATGGGTTTTTTAAAAATGGGTTTTTTAAAAATGGGGTTTTTAAAAATATTAAATACTCAAGGGATATCACGTTTTCTAAAAATTATGTCAGGATTTTGGCCAAATAATAAGAAATACAATAACATCTAAAAATAAAACTCGCATACACTTAGAAATATCAAAATATTTGTAATTTAACTCTCAACTAGCCTCTTGTCTTACGTAGCACTTTAATACTCATAACCATACGGGCCTTTAGCGCTTTTTTGAATGGAATAGGGTATGGTAATATTCAACTTATTCAAAATCTCTTTTTGCCAAATTGTGGGTTCCTGAATGAGTTTTTTTGTATCATAGATTTGTATTTTTAGCTTGTTCATGATGGAAAACGCCTCTTTGGCGCTATAGCCGGAACCTTCCAATAAGACATTGTTTGTGTAGTTTAAGGCGCTAGCCAAAAATGACAAGGTCAAGGCGCCTTTGGCGTTTAGGTTAGGGTGCGTTATGGTTGGAAGAAGTTCCGAGCTCCCTTTGAAAACCTTAAAAATTTGCTCCACATGCCGTCTGGTACCGAAAAAAAGCGCTGCTTCGCTAGGTGTCAGGTTGTTACTGGATATTAGAATGAATTTTCCGTGAAGCCGCAACTCTTCTTCACTTATTCTAGACATAGTAGGCGATCTAAGAGCTTTGAGGATAGTTTTAGTGTCTTCTTTCGCCTGTTTCTTAATATCAAGAGAGACGTAAGCGTATACGAAGCGCTCATCCTCAAGCGGTAATGTCACTTTGTGCACATACAAAATGCCATTTTCATATTCCACGGCATTTTCCGTAGTACGCAGATCCTTTCCGTATCTTAACACAACCTGTTTGAATTGTTCGGTTTTTCCGTCAATCCTCATGACAAAGGGAACGTTCAAATCATAGAAATAGTTCAAATTGTCAGGTGAATAAAATCCCGTATCGAGTATCAATGTCCGAACATCGATATTTTGCTCCGCCATCTCATCTAGGACTTCAATCACCGTGGAGACATCCTCGATGTCGCCAGTAATGTGGCGATAGCACAGGGGGTACCAGTCGTCGCGATTGACAACTGTTATGATCCTTATCTTATCCTTGTCCAAAGTCTCGCCGTTTCCGGCCGTAAATGGCATTTTCAAGTCTTCCGGGATACCGCCTCCATAGAGGAGCGCATTGGGCTTCCACTGGGCATGTTCAGACCAGTAGTTACTGACATGGGGCAGATAAAGTTCGAGCATGGTATCCCAAATCGAATCCTCTCCCATTTTCCGTAAAAATTTGCCCACTTGCTCGGGATCGGTTTTCGCTCTCGGATAAAGAATCCTAGCGTAGGAGTCAAAATACCAAGGCTCCAGCAAGGATAAAGACTCACCCGGGTTAATGAGGGTAAAGGCCAGAAGGGTTTTCAAATTATCCTGATCCTTAGGGATGATATTTTCTATCAAATCCACAAACTTGGTCTGTTTGAGTATTTGGTTAAATACCCATACCCCACCAAAATCCAGGAGGCATCTCTCAGGTTGCGCTAGATCGCTTTTGCTAACTACTTGTCGCAAAATTTTATACCTCTCTTCTTTATTAAATTTATATCCATCTCTCTTTACTAATAGCTTTACTATAGATTATATCTGTCTTAATAAGGTGAATCTCCTTGAAAACTAAAAATATCAACGCTTAAAACGTTCAATACTAAAAACAGTGAAGACCTAAAAACGCTGAAAACTGAAAAACATTGAAACCTTGCATAGGAAAAAGACTAATATCATTCATCTTCAGGGGCGGGCATACCCAGAACCTCTGAAGGCTTTAACTTGGCTAAAAGGTTTAAGCTCTCCCTGGCCTTATTCTGAAAACCCGGGCCTAAATTGCGGTAGACCTTGTACATGGCCTTGGCGGCCCTGGCCGCCAGGTCCGGGTCAAACTCAGCAAGATCGTGCTTGGCGATTAATCCCTCCAGCTCGGCCGCGGCACCCGCGGCCGTTCTGGGTCTTTCCAGGCGCTGCCAGATGAGGGCTTCAGCTAGGGCCCTCTCCACCCGGTCACGGCCGTTTTTAGGGGTGAACTCGCTTTGCCCCAGACGCATTAAGGCCTGCTGGGGATCTAGATCCCCTAGGGACCGGTAGTCCACTTTGCCCTTGTCCGTGGTCGTTACGGTCGCGCCCTTCTCCTCTATGAAGGCCTTGGACTCCTCCGAGAAGAAAGGAGTGCCGTCGTCAAAGGCCAGAGGGACTATCCCGGGGATGCACTCCACAAAGGCCTGGCAGGACCACTTGAGGCACCTGGCCGAGCTAACATAGCCCAGGGCCATGAGGCCCTGGTAGGCCAAGTAGTGGAGATCCATCCAAAACAGATAGGCGTCCACGTTGTTTTCCACCATGGCGATGGCCTCTTGGTTCGCGCCATCGTCTAGGAGTCTCTTGATGTTAAGAAGGATCTCTTTGTCAGGCGCCGGAATCCTGGTTAGATTGCCCTCGTTGGGGGGAAGGTGCTTTATGTGGAGCCAGAGCCTCAGCCTGGATACCGACCAGTACCTGGGATCCTCATAGGAATCTCTCACGTAGTTGAGATAGTCGTCTAAGGCCTGGAGGAGCCCGGAGACCGCCTGGAACTCGTCCTCTGGTGGGGTGGTAGGGGCCTGGGGGCTTGGTATAGCTGTTGGTTTGGCTTGTGGAGGTGCCGCTGGGGCTGGCGCTGGGGCTTGAGTTCTCGCGGGTGCGGGTGCTGGGCTTGGGGGTTCCGGAGCTACCGGGGTTGGAGCTGGATCTGGAGGTGGTGGGACTGCCTTGGCCTTCTTGGGGATTAAGGCCAGAAGCTTTATGAGCTCAAAGGCCCGGGGGAGGCTATTTTCAGCGAGGGTCAGATCTAGGACCTTTAGCTCGTCGTGGGCCTGATCCAGTATCTCGGCATCCACCTCGCCTCCGGCGTATTTCTTTAGCCACTGGCTGGTGCGCTCCCTCCACCAGTCCATGGCGTTGAACCTGGCGCGCATGCGTTTTTTAGGTGGATAGAGGGTCTCCCAGAAAGTTGTGAGGAGGCCGTTTAGCATGAAGGTGCTATCCGCGATACTACTTATGCCACTTGTTTCTAGTAGAGAGATGGCTAAATATACAGCTATTAAGAGATCCTTGGAGTCCTTCTCCAAAATCTTGGAGGATAGCTCCTCCACCACCGGCCACTTGATGCCACCCTCCTCCACCAGGCTCAAGGAGTTAAGGCGGTCAATCTCGGCTTGGATCTGGAAAAAGTCCTCCTCCAGGCGCACGTCCCTGCCGGAGGGGTTCTCACCCGCTATGGGGTTAGTCCCCAAGGCTCTGATATCCGCGCCCATTTAGACCTTGTAGTCGTAGCGGAAGTTTCCGCTCTCGTCAATGGATACGTTTATTGCAGATGGAAATAGATCGCTTGTGCTCATGATCTTGAGTATCTCCCGGGAGAGTCCGCTCAAGAGGTTCTGGGAGATGACGGCGTCTATGTTTCTAGCGCCTGACTCCACGTCCGTGGCCCTCTTGAGGATTAGATCGGATACGGAGGGGTCTAGGACTAGGTCGCAGTGGTTGTTGTTCTTGAGGCGTTTTTTTAGCTGGCCCAGTTTTATCTCGGTTATAGCCTTTAGGGAATCCCTATCCAGGGTGCGGTAGGGAACAATCGTCATGCGGCCTAAGAGGGCCGGTCGGAAGAAGTGACTTAGCTCTGGGCGGATGAGCTCTACGAGCTCATCCGCTTTAACGTCTGGATTCTTCTCGCACTCTTTGGTGATTGTGTCGGTTCCCAAGTTGGATGTTAGGAATATCACGGTCTCTTTGAAGCTCACCTTCTTACCTTCCGCGTCTGAGAGCTCTCCCTTGTCGAATACTTGGTAGAAGAGGTTCAAGACGTCCAGGTGGGCCTTTTCCACCTCGTCTAGGAGCACAACCGAGTAGGGTTTTTGGCTTACCGCCTCGGTTAGGAGTCCCCCTTCCCCGTAGCCCACGTAGCCAGGAGCCGATCCAATTAGCCTTGATACCGTGAACTTCTCCTGGAACTCGTTCATATTGATGCCAATTACATTGTTCTCGTCACCAAATAAGAGATCCGCCACTGCCAGGCAGGTTTCAGTCTTACCCACACCGGAGGGCCCCACCAGGAGGAATACCCCGGTGGGTTTCCCTGGATCCTTGAGGCCGGCCTGGGCCCCCTTGATGACCGTGGAGATGGCCGTTATCGCCTGATCTTGCCCCTTAATGCGGCGTTTGAGGGTATCCTCCATGACCTCCACCAGCTTGGCCTTGTCCGAGGCGATCTTTCCCAGAGGGATCTCGGTCCAGTCGGATATCACTCTCGCCACCGTGTCCTCCCTCACCTCAAAATAAGTGAGGGGCTCATCCTTGGCGCTCTGGTCGTAGCGCTCTCTGGCTTCACGGTAGCGCTCAAAGAGTTGCCCCACTTTCTCAAGCTCGCTCTTGGCATCTCCACGGGACCTGTCATAGCCCTCGCTAGCCTCGGTGTAGAGCTCCATCAGTTCCCCTAGGCTCTTATTCTGGGGCTTGGGAGCGGCCTTGGGAGCGTCACTCGCTTCTCCTTCTCCACTTGTTTGGTTGTCACTTGGGGCGCTAGCCTCTCCCTCTTTCTTCGAGGGCTCTTTTGCGGCATTCATCTTTAGGGTGGCGGCTTTTAAGGCATCCCCCAATTCGCCCCTAATCTTTATGACTTCCTGGGCCAGATCTTTTTGTTCTTGGTATAGTTTCTGGATTCTCTCTTTATCTTTAGTGAAGCTTGGGATTTCTTCTTTCAGCTTCTCTATGCGCGTAAGTACCGGTGACTGGTAGCCTTCCAATGAGTCTCGCATCAAGGCGGCCTTTTCCCTCAT
>JAITJT010000175.1 GCA_031278795.1 Deltaproteobacteria bacterium
ATTCTACGGCCCTTAAATATAGCCGTGGAACCGTCACTCTTGAGGAGGAAGTCATCCGAGCTATCACTTTCCGTAAGGTGCCCGCCCTTGATAAGCACGTTTTGGGCGCCAAGCTCCATTATCTTTCGCGCGGCGCTATGGTAGTCCTCAAAGCCCGCGACTTTTTCTCCACTTAGCGCGCGGGCCTCAAAGAGGTTGGGGGTCACGAGATAGGCCATTTTCAAAAGCGTCTTGAGGGCAAAAACAGCGTCATCTTGCAAAAACACGTGTCCGGTGGAGCTGCACATGACCGGATCCACAACCACCGGTACCTTTTGCTCTTCAAACTTCTTGAGAAAATAGTAGACAGCCAGGGTGTTCTCAGCGGTCCCCAGGAGGCCTATTTTGATGGCGGAAACCTCGAAATCCGCGAACACGGCCCTTAGCTCCGCTGTGAGGAGCCTAGGAGTCACATATTCTGCATCCAGCACCTCCAAGGTGTTCTGGGCGGTTATGCCTGAGACGGCCGAAAGACCAAAGTGGCCGTGGGCCGCGAAGGTCTTGAGGTCCGCCTGTATGCCCGCGCCGCCTCCGCTGTCGGAGGAGGCTATGGTGAGTACGCATAGGGGCCGCAAGTCTTTAATATTTTCCACTTCTGTGAGGTCTCCGGAAAAAAAATATTTTTCAACGCTTGTGTCTTTTGGCTTTTTTTGTTCTTAGAAAAGGATAAGCTTATGGCGCTTGCGGTTTTTTCCGCTTCACAAGAGGGCTATGAAAGCTTTAGAGATGCGATTATTTTCTAAGAGCTCTAATTTATTTTAGCATTTTTTCGCGTATTTTTTTTCGCGTTTTATTTTCCCTAAACTGTCGTCAAACGCTTTTTTTCCCCTAGTATCTCACAGAAAAAAATACGCGCATTTTTTCAGGAATAGTCCTCCGGATCATCGTCTGTCAAGCTATCGTCTATATCGCTATCGCTATAGTTCACCGTGGAGTTTTTCAGCTCTTTTAAGGTCTCGCTGAACTCCACGTCGCTTACCGGGACACCTTTTTTCTTTTGGATCTGGGCCGCCACGGCCTTGGCATCCAGGCTGTCTGCGTCGGAACTGTCGTCCTCGTCGTCATCTATGAGCCAGGGGTCGCGGAAGCAGGCCCGGTTGCGGCCCAGCTGCTTGGAGTCGTAGAGGGCCCTGTCCGCGCGGCGGATGAAGTTCTGTACGGTTTCGCCCGGGCGGTAGATGGTGTAGCCGATGGAGATGGTTATCTTGTGATCACCCGTGTTGAACTCGTGGTTCTCTATGCGGGCGCGCAGCTTCTCGGCGAGCTTCTGGGACTGATCCATGTTGGTGTCCGGGGCGATGATGGTGAACTCGTCGCCACCGTAGCGGGCCGGAAAGTCGTTTTTCCTTAAGGAGTTTTTCAGGCAGTCGGCCACCTGGATGAGGATGGAGTCACCCGCCAGGTGACCCAGGGTGTCGTTCACCTCCTTGAAGTGATCCACGTCAATGATGAAGAGCGCCATGGAGGGGGCGTAGGTGCTGAACTTCTCCACCTGCTCCTGGAGTATGTCCATGAAGCTCCCCTTGTTGTAGAGCTTGGTCATGGCGTCGAAGAGGGCTTTTTTCTTGAAAGAGTTGAGGGAATCCGAGATCTTCCGCCTCTCGATTAACTCGATCCTGGCCTTCCTGAGGATGCGCAGTCTCTCGGCGTACTCCTCGTGGATGACCTGGATGGTTATCACCTTCTCCTTGTCCAGCTGCCAGGCCTTGGCAATGAGGGGTATCTCCTCGTTGGTCTTCTCGATGGTCTCCAGCCATATGCCGGAGTTTATCTTCTCCCCCATCTTGTGGGGCTGGCTGAAGAAGTCCTCGGCGTCTAGGAGGAAGTACTCCAGCATGAAGGAGTAGTCCCAGGGTTTGGAGCAGGGTTCGTCCTTGGAAAGGGAAGGGAATATCTTTGAGTAAAAATCGGGCACGTGCCCGTAATACTCGTAAGTCATGGGTTTTATCCGGCGCAGGATGGCGTATTCCAGGATCGTCAGGAATTCGAGGCCGATCGCCCCGTTGTCTTCGGGCGTGTTGAGTGTGATTTTACTCTTCACTTTTGTCTCCACAGGAGCTGGGTCTGAATATTTAAGTAGAATTTTAGTTAAAATTATTGTTTTAATTTGTCCAAAACTAAACAGTCGTGCCGGAATCTGGACTATAGCACTTATAAGGCTTCCCCCCCAAGGGGGGGCTAGCTCACCTTAGCTAAGGGCTTAGGGGGCCGTGGCGCGTTCAGCGCCCATCATGTCCTGGGTGAGGCTAGTAAAGGAGCGTTCCACGTTGAGGCCTGATTTGGCGCTGGTTTTCAAGATCTTTATGCCTCTGGCCTCCAAGGTGCTCAGCACCTTGGCGGTTATCTCCCACTCCTGCTCCAGGTCGGCCTTGTTTATGAGGAAATAGTGGGGGATCTCAGGCCCCAGGAGCTTGATGGACTCGGCCCGGAGCTTGAGCGCCACCGACAGGGACTCGCCCCGGGTGCCGTCTACCACGAAAAAGAGGCCGTTGGCTCCCCTCAGGTAAGAGAGGTTGACCGTGGAGTAGTGGTCCTGGCCCTCCATGTCCCAGAGCACCAGGGAGATGTCGCCACCACCGTCCGTTACCACCTTCTTGCTGATCTTAACACCCACGGTGGAGAGGTAATTGTCCGAGAATATGGAGCTCACGTACTGTCTCACCAGCGCCGTCTTGCCAACACAAAAGGCTCCAAGCATGCATATCTTTTTATTTATCATTATTCCAATCCGTTTGAACCAGATGCTGTTATTCGCTTAAAACCAAGGGAAGGGCTAAAAAGTGAGGCGCCCACCCAATCTGTGGAGGGCTGCCCGGGGGAGCGTTTCCGCCTACATAGGCGGCTTAGGCTAAGATTTGATGATTTAAGCCTTTTCCAGGCCTTTTAGCAAACTACCTTATACCAGACTTAAGGCTTGTTAACACCATTTTTCCTCTAAATTATCTGCGACTTAAGTATATCACATTGAGAAAACGCGGATTTTTTCCATTAAACTACAATATATTGGGTATATAAAAAGATAGCTACAATTATTAGGGGCTAAGATTTTGTTAAGGGTCCAAGGAAGATTCTAAGATGTTGCCAAAGAAAACAGGGCATAGCCTAAAAGATCTCCCCAAAGGCCTAAAGCGCGCGGTGCGCGTGACACTCTGATGTCACTCATTTGGGGCTAAAATAACCAGATACACTATATCTAGCTTGAAATCCCAAGCAAAATGCCAAGGGACTTTTTTAGCCCAAGCGGCTCTGTTTTTAACGCCTCTTAAAGTCTTGGCTTTGGGCAGGGGAATATAAGGAAGAGAGGCGCTTTTTCCTTAGCTTTAAAATAACGCTGTACTTTTTTTAAAAAAAGGGGAGGAGGGGGGAAAATTTTCTCCCGCACCCATAAAGCACCTTAATTATACAAAATTATCGCTATTTTTCAAAGTGCCGGTAATTTAGATT
>JAITJT010000180.1 GCA_031278795.1 Deltaproteobacteria bacterium
GAATAGGGCGTAAAAAGATAAAAGAAAAGCCCGCGTTGGTGTTTCAACTCGGGCTTTTTTGCCTCCGCACGGGCGCCAGGCCTTAATGCCACGTGAAAGTCACATGACAAGCGAGCGAAAGGCGGTCGAAAACTCGTGAGGTACTCGCCTTAGGCGAGTGCTCAATATAGTCTATTTTACCATAAAGATAGGGAAAGTACCAAGAAAAAAAAACATAGCGGATTAGAGTAAGAAAGTGAATAGAGAAAAAAAAAGCCCGTGTTGGAATTTTTATGCAACACGGGCTTTTTGGCCACTGCTAGTTCGCTGGGCCAATGTGTCAGATGTAATTATCTGACAATGGTATCCGTTCACGCAGGTAACGGCAGAGACACGCAATAACGCGATGATACCTAAATCTCCGCTATCTCGCACCATATAGGTGCTATATGGAAAAACCTAAAAAATAGGCTTCTACATCCTGCGCTATCGTTATCAGTCGCCAATTTGAGCCGCAAGTTGTTAACTTGATTTAATCGAAGGCGACAGATGTTACTTCTTAAAATGTCCTCACTATAAGGTGCTCACCTTGGAAAAATCCGCGATGAGCTCAAAAAGCCTGGATGTCCGGGTGAGGAGGGCGATTCTCAAGTTCTTGAGGTCCTGGTTGGGATCGTCCACCAACACCTCCTCAAAGAAGGCGTCCACGGGTGCCCGGAGGCTAACTATCTTGTCCAAGAGCTCCTGGAACTCGCCTTTTTGGAGGTATACCTTGGACTCCTCCTCTAGGGCTATTATACTTTCAAGAAGCTTGATTTCAGCATCTTTTGTTAGGTTCAGAGGGCTAAGGGGGGCCTCTTTTTCCCCAAACTTCTTGATTATATTTACCACACGTTTAAAGGTTTGCGCAAGGTCACGGAAACCCTCTTTTTTCTTGAGCCTCTCCAGGGCCTCGGCCCTAAGTAGGGCCGGATAGGGGTAGCTAGCGTAGAGGGAAAGAACCGCCTCGGCGCCGTCGGCGGAGATGCCTCTGGCCAGTATATAGCTCTTGAGCCTGGCCTCGAAGAACTTGAGGGTCTCCTGGGTTAGCTCCCGCTCCGGGCGCTTGGAGAGGGTGCTTAGGATCTTTATGGCCCTTCCTATGTATTTCTCTAGAGTAAAGCTCCATTTGCGGTCGATGAGCATGAGTATTATGCCAAGGGCCTGGCGCCTCAAGGCCAAGGGGTCGGCTGAGCCCGTGGGCTGGAGGTTAACGGCCACGCAGCCGCAGATGGTGTCCAGCTTGTCGGCAATGGAGAGGATGGTGCCAGCGAGGCTTTCCGGAAGCTCACCTCCCGCGCGTATGGGTAGGTAGTGCTCCCTGATGGCCGTGGCCACCTCTTTGCTCTCGCCGTCGGCTAGGGCGTACTCGGCTCCCATTATGCCCTGAAGGGAGGGAAACTCCTTAACCACTCCAGTGAGTAGATCGCTTTTGGAGAGCTGGGCGGCCTCTTTTACGGTCTCAATTTGGTCCGGGGCGAGGTCGCTCGCTAGCTCGGTCGCTAGTTTGGAGACGCGCTCCACCTTGTCGTAATAGGAGCCTAGGCTGTGGTGGAAGACCACGTCCTTGAGGCCTAGGAGCCTCTGTTTAAGGGCGATCTTACGATCCTCTTGGTAGTAGAAGCGGGCGTCCTCTAGTCTCGCCCTCAGGACCCTCTCGTGGCCTCGGCGCACTATGTCCATATCCCTGGCTTTGGTGTTGTTTATGGCCACAAAATATGGAGCTTGGCGCCCCTGGCTGTCGGTTACCGGGAAGTAGCGCTGGTGCTCCTGCATGGCTGTGACTGAGATGGAGAGGGGTAGATCGAGAAACTGGGTGTCGAATTTACCTAGGATGGCCACGGGCTCCTCTATGAGGTTGGCCACCTCATCCAAGAGCTCAGGGTCCACCTTGGGGATTAGATCCGTGTTGGAGTCTTTTAAGACCCTCGCTATCTCGGCCTTTACGGCCTGGATGCGGTCCTCAAAGGAGACGATCACGTGGCTCTCGGCTAGGCGAGAGCCGTACTCCTCCGGGGAGGTTATGACCACGGCCCCGGGGAAGAGGAAGCGGTGGCCGTAGCTCACCTTTCCGGCCTTTACCCCGGCGAACTCCAAGGGTAGGAGCTCTCCTCCTAAAACTGATAGTAGCCAGTGCACGGGCCTCACGAAGGAGTACTCACCGGTTCCCCAGCGCATGCTCTTGGGAAAGGGGAGTGTTTGGAGTATGCCGGGTATCAAGCCCTCCAGGATGGTTCCAGCGGCCTTTCCGGCAATGGAGCGCCTGACCGCCAGATAGGGCCCCTTGGGGGTGTTTAAGGTGAATATCTCGGAAATGGAGACTCCCTGGCCCTTGGCGAAGCCCATGGCCGCCTTGGTGGGGTTACCCACCGAGTCGAAGGCTGAGCTAAGGGGTGGTCCGGTCACCTCCTCCTCCACGTCTGGCTGCATGTCCAAGAGCCCAAAGAGCCCCAAGGCCAAGCGCCTGGGTCCTCCCCAGACCTCTATCTTTTGGAAGCTTAGGCGGTTGTTCGCGAGATCGCGTGAGAGCCTCTCCTTTAAGAACTTGATGGCTGGCCCGAAATAGGATGCCGGAATCTCCTCCACACCCAGCTCCAGGATATAATCCTTGGTCACAGGCTCACCTCCCAGCGGCCTAGGAGGGGATGCCCCATGTCCTCTCTCTGGGCGGTGTACTTAAGGGCGGCCTCCCTGGCTAGCCTTCTCACCCGGCCTATGAAGCGGGTGCGCTCCGGAACCGAGATGGCGCCCCGGGCATCTAGTAGGTTAAAGGCATGTGAGCACTTGAGGCAGTAGTCATAGCCCGGGAGCACCAGACCACCCTCCAGGAGCCTCATGGACTCCTCCTCGTACATGTCGAAGAGGGTAAAGAGCATAGGAACCGAGGCCTCCTCGAAGTTGTAGTGGGAGTACTCCACCTCGCCCTGGTGGTGCACGTCACCGTAGCGGATGACGCCGTTCCAGTCCAGCTCGTATACGTTATCTATCCCCTGGAGGTACATGGCCAGCCTCTCCAAGCCGTAGGTGAACTCCACGGAGATGGGCTTGAGGTCCAAGCCACCCACCTGCTGGAAGTAGGTGAACTGAGTCACCTCCATGCCGTCCAGCCAGACCTCCCAGCCTATGCCCCAGGCCCCCAGGGTGGGGGACTCCCAGTCGTCCTCCACGAAACGGATGTCGTGGTCCAGGGGGTCAATCCCCAAAGCCTTCAAGCTCTGGAGGTAGAGGTCCTGGGACTCCAAGGGAGAGGGTTTTAAGATTACCTGGAACTGATAGTAGTGCTGCAGCCTGTTGGGGTTCTCACCGTAGCGACCGTCCGTGGGCCTTCTGGAGGGCTGCACGTAGGCCGTGCGCCAGGGCTCCGGGCCCAAGGACCTCAAAGTGGTGGCCGGATGGAAGGTTCCCGCCCCCACCTCGCTGTCGTAGGGCTGGTGAATGAGACACCCGCGATCCGCCCAGAAGGCTGAAAGAGTCTGGATCAGCTCCTGGAAGGAGAGTGGCGTTTTAGAAGTCATAAAAAATCCAAAAAAAAAGAAATTGTGCTGGCTTTATGTTTAGAGAGGCTTTTGTGGGCTAGCTTTTAGAGGCTAGCGTTTAGAACGCTAGTTTTTAAGAGCTAGAAAAAAAGCGAAAACGCAATTATATTAGTTATCTATTATTTTAGCTAATAGACATCATATATAGATACATTTTAGTATTTTCGCTTAATATTTAGCTTCCACTAGAGAAAGACAAGAAAGCCAGAGGGTAAGAGCCCCTCTTTAAGGGCAAAAGCCCTTAAAGCAACAGGATTATAGAACATAAATCCCTAAAAGACCAGAGCCGGCTTTTGAGAGGTAGTATGGGAGGGGGCGATTTGGGGATTTAGGAGCCTACAGGGCCTGGGCCTGGCCTCCACGAAGAGGATCCTTCTCTCGCCCTTGTTTTTCACCTGTGGGAAATTGGCCCTAAAGCTAGCTAAGGATTTGGGGTTTTTAAGATCCAAGCGGTGCACCCCGGCCCTTCTGGTGGCGTGGTACATGTTGGCGCTATTCTCTTTTACCAAGACGAGGCCGTTGTGGTAGTAGGAGAGCCCTGAGGCGAAGCGCCTGTCGGGCTTGGATATGGCGAAAAAATATATGGAGTTGGGTTTTAGGCTCTCAATCAAGGGCTGGAAGTCCGGGCTGTGGATGTTAACCCCGAGCCCGGTCTTTCTTCCGTATTCATTGGTAATAAGCGTGGGGCCCGTGACCGCGGGAAGCATGGGGGAGTTCCAGCCGGCCAGGTTCAGGGCCACGTCGAGCCCGAAGTCCCAGTCCTCCCCCCAGGGGGATGAGGGCCCGGAGTCACGAAAAAAGTCGTTTTTGGCCATACTCAAGGGGAAGTTCTCCCTGAGAAGAAGCCTTGCCGCTGAGATGAGAAAGCCCGAGCAGTTGAGGCCCGGGGTCTTGAAGTGCCTCTCAGTCTGGGCCCAGAGCGTCCAGTAGCCCTCGTCCGAGACCGTTCCGTCCACCCGGTAGGGTAGCCCCAGGAAGGGCTGGAGGAGATCCTCCCTCTCCCGAGAAAGGGGCTTCTTAAGGCCTTCCGGCCAGGGCACCAGAGCCGGGCAGGGGGGCTCCATTGTCTCTATCCCCTCATCCACGGGAAGGGCATCGTCCCATAAGGGCACGCTCTCACTTTGTTCCAAGAGAGTGGTGTCAGCTGACAGTCCTCCCCAAGTGGAGACAAGGATTACGCCAATGATAAGTAATAGGGGGAATATCCCCGCTCTCTGCATATCTAACCTTTGAAAGAATGTGTTTAAAAAGCCTCACCAGATCCTATGGCGGCTGGAGGCCTGCCCTGGGACTCGCCTCTCAAGGGATTTACGCCCTTAAGGGAGCTCTGGGCACAACCAATATAATATAGTGGCGACCAAAAGCCCAGAGCGGGGCCTCTGGTCTTTAGTTCATCCTGAAACGCTTCCCACGGCAAGAGAGTGGCCTTCTCAAAAGAGCTGAAAACGACAGAGCTGAAAACGACTTAGGAAAGAGAGGAATTTCTCTCAAAAGAAGCTTAACTTACTTAAGCGTTTATGCAAGAAGATGGAAGCCAGGTATAGGGACCGCGAAGTTTTAACGGTTGATGCGTAAGGGTCCAGGCGAAAATGACAAAAGGGTCTTGTTAGGTGGAAGAAAAGGGGGAGAGAGGGAGAATAGTGAGGAGATAGGGAGGAAAGGTGAGAGGGAGGAAAGGCGAGAAGAGCTCTTTTTTTTAGTGCAAAAAAAAAACCTACAAGAGAGATACAAAATTTATCATTAACAACTATACCATGGGGATCTATGGTAACAAAGATTTTTAAAAAGATAAAATCAAAGCCTTTTCGAACGAATTTAAAAATATTTGGAAAAAGCCTAATGGGCGAATCTAATGGGCGAATCTAATGGGCTCGCACTAGGTAAAATTTTGGAAAAAGAGTTTGAAAAACCTTGATCGAAATGAAAGAAAAAATGTAGTCTTTCATTGTCTATTGGGAGAAAACAGCAAAATCGAACACTTTGCTGCTAACAAAAATCTTTAAAGCATTCACAATTTGTTGTGAAAAATATTTACGCTAATTAGCGCGAGTGCTGGAATTGTGTCTTTGTTGAGCTTTAGTTTTTTAAAAATCCATAGCGTGAAGTTTTAGGGAAATCCCCCTTTCCCCGCGCTATGCCCGCGCTATTAGATTTAATTAGCTAGGGCTAGAGAGAGGTGAACTGACCTAAGATAAACCCCACGTGTCATCTCTAGCAAAAATTTAGTGCGCAAATATTCTTATGAGCTAAGGCTTATAGCGCGTTTTCCGCAATGTGCGCTGTGTTTATTTGCGAGCTTTTGGGCTAGGGTTGCGCCTGG
>JAITJT010000257.1 GCA_031278795.1 Deltaproteobacteria bacterium
GAAAGTAGGAGCTGGGCGGCGCTTTCCGGCAGCTCGCCGTAGCGCCCAAACTGCATGGTGAAGACCGCGCGTCCCTGGGTGCGGCCCCTCAGCTCGGTGGAGTAACCAAACATGTTGGATAGAGGGACCTCGCCTTTGACCACCTGGATCTTACCTTGGCTCTCCTGGGAGATTATCCTCCCGCGCCTGGAGGCGATGTCCCTGATCACGTCCCCCACGTAGTCCTCCGGGGTGATGACCTCTATGTCCATGATGGGCTCAAGGATTACGGAGCCGGCCTTCTTTAGGCCCTCTTTGAAACCAATGGAGCCGGCGATGGAGAAGGCCATTTCGGAGGAGTCAACCTCGTGGTAACTTCCATCGTAGAGGGTGACCAGGACGTCGGTCACGGGGAAGCCTCCCCGTACGCCGCCCTTCTTGGCGGCCTCCATGATGCCCTCGCCCACGGCGTTGAAGTACTCCTTGGGGACGGTTCCGCCCACCACCTTGGTCTCATAGACCATGCCAGAACCTGGCGGAAGTGGCTCGAGCTTTAGTTCCACCACACCGTACTGGCCGTGCCCGCCGCTCTGGCGCACGTGCTTGCCCTGGGCCTCCACGGCCTTGGTGATGGTCTCGCGGTAGGCCACCTGGGGGGCGCCCAGGTTCACCTGGAGCTTGAACTCCCGGCGGAGCCTCTCGGCGATTATCTCCAAGTGGAGCTCGCCCATGCCGCTCATGATGGTCTCGCCTGTCTCCTCGTCCTGCCTCACCCTTAGTGAGGGGTCCTCGGTCACTAGCTTACCCAGGGCTTGGGAGAGCTTGTCCCGGTCGTCCTTGTTCTTAGCCTCCAAGGCTATGTGGATGACCGGCTCCGGGATGAGCATGTTCTCAAGGATGACCGGGGCGCTGTCCGCGCAGAGGGTGTCACCGGTGCTCGTGTTCTTGAGGCCCACGGCGGCCACAATGTCACCGGCTGAGGCCTCTTTGATTTCCTCGCGCTTGTTGGCGTGCATCTTAAGCAGGCGGCCAATGCGCTCTTTACCGGGTTTAACGGAGTTTAGTACCTGGTCGCCGTTTCTGACGGTTCCGGAGTAAACCCTAAGAAAGGTAAGGTGCCCGGCGTAGGCGTCGTTCCAGAGCTTGAAGGCAAGGGCCGAAAACGGGGCATCCGCCGTAGCCTCTCTTTTAGTCTCTTCCCCTTTGGGGTCCTCGCCGGTGACCGGCGGGATGTCCCTGGGGGACGGGAGGTAATCCACCACCGCATCCAAAAGGGGCTGGACACCTTTGTTTTTAAAGGCCGAGCCCAAAAGAACCGGCACGCACTTTAGTTCCAGGGTGCCTTTGCGGATGATGGCCTTGAGCCTGTCGCTTTCCACCTCTCTTCCTTCCAGGAAGTCCTCCACCAAAGACTCGTCCACGTCGGCCAAGGTCTCCACTATGTCGGCCCGGGCGGCTTTGGCCGCCTCCAGCATGTCAGCCGGGATGTCTTTAATCTCCAAATGCCCCGGGTCATTGGGGTTCTTGGAGTAGTAGATGGCCTTCATGTCCAGAAGGTCAATTACCCCTTCAAACTTGTCTTCTTTTCCCAAGGGGAGCTCCAGAAGCAAGGGTCTGGAAAGTAGCTTTTCCCTAATCTCGCCTATGCAGCGCTCGTAGTCAGCCCCCTGGCGGTCCATCTTGTTGATGAAGGCTATACGGGGAACCCCGTAGCGGTCGGACTGTCTCCACACCGTCTCGGACTGGGGCTGGACGCCCCCCACCGCGCAGAATACCGCCACGGCGCCGTCAAGTACCCTTAGTGAGCGCTCCACCTCGATGGTGAAGTCCACGTGGCCCGGGGTATCTATTATGTTTATGCGGTAGCCCCGCCAGAAGCAGGTGGTGGCCGCGGAGGTGATGGTGATACCTCTCTCCTGCTCTTGATCCATCCAGTCCATGACGGCCTTGCCGTCGTGGACCTCCCCAATCTTCTGGGAGACGCCCGTGTAGAAGAGGATCCTCTCGGAGGTGGTGGTCTTGCCCGCGTCTATGTGGGCTATTATGCCGATGTTGCGCGTGCTCCCTATGGGGTCTGACTTGATATCTGGCTTGGACAATTTAATTACCTAGGGTGTCTTGGGAAAAAAAGGACGAAAAATCCCAACTTGTGGCGCTTATCAAATCAAAGAGCCCAAGATGTGGAGAAAAAAGGATTTCAAAGAGCGGTGGGGCCTTTCCACCTACCAGCGGTAATGGGCGAAGGCCTTGTTGGCCTCAGCCATGCGGTGTGTCTCCTCGCGCTTCTTAACCGAGGCCCCGCGGCCCTGGGCCGCGTCCATGAGCTCGGAGGCGAGTTTGGCGGTCATGCCCTTCTCCCCGCGGTTGCGGGCGTAGTTGATTATCCAGCGAATGGAGAGCGCCACCTTGCGGCTGCCCCTAATCTCCATGGGCACCTGGTAGGTGGAACCACCCACCCTCTTGCTCTTCACCTCAAGGGAGGGTTTCACCTGGTCCATGGCCTTCTCGAAGACCTTCAAGGGATCGTCTTTGGTGCGCTCGGCAATTAGATCGAAGGCCCCGTAGAGGATGTTCTCGGCGCAGCTCTTCTTGCCCCTCTTGAGGAGGCAGTTTATGAAGCGCGCCACCTGGACGCTCTTGTATTTGGGATCCGGAACGGTCTCTTTCTTGGATACTTCTCTGCGCCTTGGCATGTGTCAAATCCTACGGGTCTAAAGTTAAGGTAAAATTTGTGGTTAAAGGTTAGTGTATTAAAGCGTTAAAACTACTTGGGCAGCTTGGAGCCGTACTTGCTGCGGCCCCGGCGGCGTTTGTCCACGCCGATGGAGTCTAAAACTCCCCTTATAATATGGTAGCGTACACCGGGGAGGTCCTTCACCCTTCCGCCCCTGATGAGCACCACCGAGTGCTCCTGGAGGTTGTGTCCCTCGCCGGGGATGTAGGCGGTCACCTCCATGGAATTGGAGAGGCGCACGCGGGCGACCTTCCTTAGAGCCGAGTTGGGCTTCTTGGGGGTGGCCGTGTAGACCTTTATGCAGACTCCCCTCTTCTGGGGGCAGGCCTTTAGGGCCGGAACGGTGTTCTTCTTGATCTGGGCCTTTCTTCCCTTGCGGATGAGCTGGTTGACGGTGGGCATGGGATGTCCTTGATTACGCCTGGGGCGGAAAAGAAAATCACCCGGCGGAAAAGCCCGCCCGGGGTTAAGAGAAAAAAATGCCCTCCCGCTTGGCCTTAAGACCCTACTGGGCCATAGAAATGGCCCCGGGTTCGCCAGGGAAGGTGGGTTTAGCCAAGGAAGGCTATATCTAGGAAACGCCCGAGTGTACTCGGTTGCTCGGGGGCTCCCTTTAGGGTCTTAGTCTTATAACAAAGAAAAAATCAGAAAGCAAGGCCTTCTGACCAGGAATTTTAAAATTTTTTCAATTTTTTTTGCCCTTTTCCCAAGTTGCTACTGAAACAGGGGCTAGAAATCAAGATATAGTGTATATTTTTTAAAAGCCTTATGCAAGTGGTGGAAAGGCCGCTGAAAACTTAAGGCCAGGAAGGGCTTTTAGGGGCCTTTGGCCTTAGCTAGCCACTAGCTATAGTATGGACATTTTAGTTTTGCGGGTTGGCTTTTAGCTTTTTTCACTTTGTTCCATATTTTTTCAAGGTAAAAGTTTTGTCCCGGGCCTATAATCGTCGCTTTTATTGGATGGAGGCCTGTTTTTGTTGGGCCTAAGCCCTGATGATGTAGGGCCTAAACCCTGATAATAATATGGATAAACCATGGGTGATGTAAAAAAAATTTTACAAGTCCTAAAATCTTCCAAACTTGGCCAATCTTCCAAACTTTACCAATCTTCCAAACCTTCCCGCCAAAACAAGGAAGGCATTTTTCTCTCAATAGTGCGTAAAAGATAAGCCTTATGAAAAAAAAGCTACCTAAAACACTTAATTTACAGCACAAAACGCGAGGTAGGCCCAAGTATTACAGAGCCAGTATGCCTTTCCACTCGTTTTCCGGACGGAGGATCTATGCCTTTTTCCCTCCCCTCCCCTATTAACTAACTCCAAGAGAGACTCAAAGGCGTAAAAGCCCCGGAGGCTCGCCACCGCCCGGGCCCGGGATACACCAGTCACGAAAAAAAAAATTACAAGTCCTAAAATCTTCCAAACTTTGCCTATCTTCCAAACTTTGCCTATCTTCCAAACTTTCCCTATCTTCCAAACTTTCCCTATCTTCCAAACTATCCCCCCACAACAAGTAAAGGCTTTTTTCTCTCAATAGTCCATAAAAGATGGGCCTTATGAAAAAAATCTAGCTAAAACGCTTAATTTATACGACAAAACGTGAGGCAGGCCCAAGAATTATAGAGCCAGTATGCCCCTCCACTCGTCTTCCGGACGGAAGATCTATGCCTTTTTCCCTTCCCTCCCCTATGAACTCCAAGGC
>JAITJT010000259.1 GCA_031278795.1 Deltaproteobacteria bacterium
AAGTCTAAGTTATTTAAATATTCCACCCGCAAGCGAGCAATTAGGCAAATCGCTACCAAATAAACGCTAAAAAAGGACCAGAGGCGAGGATGGTAGAGCTTCAAAGGTTAAACTCCGTGGGCATAGACCTGGGCACCTCCTTTTCCCGGGTGGCCTTCATGGACGGAAAGACTCCCAGGCTCCTAAGCTTCCCTGGGGGCAAAAGCCAGTTGCCCACGACGGCGTCCTTCTACCAGGACAGAGAGCGGGTGGGTCGCGAGGCCTTAAAAGAGGCCTTCAACAACCCCAAGGGGACCATTGACTGCGTAAAGAGGCTCCTGGCCAGGGAGTACCCGGGAGAGATAATAAGGAGGGAGAGTCAGCTTAGGTCCTACAGCATAGTGGGGGACGACTACGGATACGGGGCCCTGGAACTGGGAAGCATCGTCTTAAGCCCCCAGGACGTCTTGTCCTTAATCATTTCCGCCCTAAAGTTCCACGCTGAGAGGGATCTTTCTAGAGACGTGGACCTAGCGGTCCTGAGCGTCCCTGGCTGCTTTGACTTCCAGCAGAGGGCCGCGGTAATGGAGGCCTTGGCGCCCCGCTTCAAGGTGAGTAGGCTCATAACGGATCACGCGGCCGTGTGCCTTAGCTACCAGATGGAGCATAGGGATTTTTTCGATAAACTTAGGCGGGTCTTGGTGTTGGACGTGGGCGGGGGTTTCACCAAGGCGGCCCTTTTGGAGATGCAGGAGGGGGTGATTGAGACCAAGAAGATCTCCGGATCAGGCAAAGAGGCCGGAGAGGACATAGACAGGCGCCTAGTCGCCTTCCTCAAGCAAGAGTTCTACGGCGAGACGGGCGTGGAGCTTAAAAGGGACAAGGAGCTAATTAGGCTAAGAGACGCCGCATCCAGCGTCAAGAGTGTGCTCACCACCTCCCTGGAGGCCCAGATAGTGCTTCCGGATCTCTTGGGAGACCGCATTGGCAGTAGAAGCTTCCAGAGGCAGCTATCCAGGCACCGCTTCGAGGAGCTAACTGAGGACATCCTTAGGGGCATCCTCACCCACGCCTACAACGTGGTGGAGGGAACCGGCCTGGGCCCGGACGACCTGGATCTCATCCTATTCGCCGGAAAGGCCGTGAGCATTCCCGCCATCAGGCGGGGCATGACCAGGCTCTTCACTAGGGAGCCGGTGATACTTCCGGATTCAGAGGCCTATGTAGCCAAGGGGAACGCCATATTCGCGAGCGAGGCGGCCACCGGAAACTTCAGCACCCTGCTTCTGGACTGTCTTCCGGTCTCTTTGGGCATAGACACCGGAGCTGACCGGATAAACATAATCCTGGAGAAGAACAGCACCTATCCGGTGGCCAAGAAGAGCTACTACACAACCGCCACTGACAACCAGAGCGAGATGTTCCTAAGGCTAGTGGAGGGAGACGGCCCCACCGCCGCATCCTACCGCTTCATGGGGAACTACAAGCTCTCCGGTGTGCCTCCGGCCCAGAGGGGCCAGACCCGGGTGGAGGTGAGCTACCAGATCCAAGGGGACGGGCTCTTTGAGATTAAAGCCAAGGAGCTTGTGAGCGGAAAGGACCTCACGGTCACCTTAGATGAGGGGGCGCTAGCGCCCCTTTCCAAGGACCTGAGTATTAGCGTCCGCAACCTAGTGGATCGTCTGGAGAAAGAGGGGGGAGCCAGGAAGGAAAAAACGCCTTCTAAACTTAGTAGTCCCATCCAAAAATATCAAATGGGTGAGGTGGCGGAGAACAACATCGCCAAGAGCCCCTCCAACATGCAAGGAGAGGAAAACACTGTGGAACTCATAAAGAATCTCATACCGGTTCTAGATAATTTGAACCTGGCCTTAAGCTACGCTGACCCTAAGGATCAGGCGGTTAAGAGCCTGGCCGACGGGGTGGGCATGACCCTCAAGGGATTTTTGGACACCTTGGGAAAATACGGCCTAAGGGAGATAAAGGCCTCCCCGGGGGAGAGCTTCGACCCCAACTTCCAGGAGGCCATGGGATTTGAGCCAGCTCCCCAGGAGGGCATTAACGACGGAACCGTGGCCAGGATGGTCCACAGCGGCTATCTCTACAACTCCATGCTCTTAAGACCCATCCAGGTTACCTTAGCCAAGAGAAACTAAAAGGAGGGGGGTAAAAACGTCTAATACCCAAAAAAAGGGGGATTTTCATGCATAGCCTATATTATGTTTCACTATGATGCGCTTTTTTTTATTAAGTTTTGATCTTTTTTTCTTTTCACTCTTTTCGCTTTTTTAAGCTTTTTATGTTTTTAATGTTTTAGCTATAAAGCATAATTAAGATTTTTAGCGTTTTAGCCTTTTTAGCGTAATATGTTTTCATCTTTTTAGCTTTTGTCTTTTTAGCAATATGTCTTTTTAGCAATATGCCTTATTGATTATTGTCATATTTGTTTTATCATATCAAGTTGGGATTAGTTACGAATACTACGGCATTTTAGCTTGTAAATTTACGAGCGGTGAAAAAAAAGCAAGTTATCCAGCGCTCTAATATGAAAGGGTAAGTTAGCTTATAAGCCAAAATAAAATCCTTAGGCGGACTATTAAAAAGCGAAGATGAGAGTAAAAAGCGTAAGAATTTTCAGGAGTCTTTTATTTATAAATCCCCCACGGGGATCTCAGGGGCTTTTTTCCTAAAGGAAAAAAGCGCCTGAGGCCCCCTTTAAAGGGGAAGCATTCCACAAGTCTAACAATCTGGGCTTGGATTAAGCCCGTAACAATATATATCTTTTTTGTTTTGGAGGATCATTATGTCTAAAATTATCGGAATCGATCTGGGGACCACCAACTCCTGCGTGGCCTTCATGGATGGGAGCGATCCCAAGGTGATCGCCAACACCGAGGGCAACCGCACCACGCCCTCAGTGGTGGCCTTCGCCGAGAACGGCGAGAGGCTGGTGGGCCAGATCGCCAAAAGGCAGGCCATAAGCAACCCCGAGGCCACCATCTACGCCATCAAGCGCTTAATCGGCCGCAAGTTCAACTCGCCGGAGGTTAAGAAGGACATGGAGGTGGTGCCCTACTCGGTGGTGGAGGGCGCCAACGGCGACGCGGCCGTGGAGGCCAGGGGCAAGACCTACAGCCCGGCCGAGATATCGGCCATGATACTCACCAAGATGAAGCAGACAGCCGAGAGCTTCCTAGGTGAACCCGTCAAGGAGGCGGTCATCACGGTGCCCGCCTACTTCAACGACTCCCAGCGCCAGGCCACCAAGGACGCCGGGCGCATTGCCGGACTCGACGTGAAGCGTATAGTGAACGAGCCCACGGCCGCGGCCTTGGCCTACGGCCTGGACAAGAAAAATGAGCAGAAGATAGCTGTCTTCGACCTAGGTGGTGGTACCTTCGATATCTCCATTCTGGAGATAGCCGATGGGGTCTTTGAGGTGAAGAGCACCAACGGCGACACCTTCCTGGGCGGCGAGGACTTCGACATGAAGATAATCGACTGGATGGTGGACGAGTTCAGGAAGGAGTCAGGAATTGACCTTAGGGAGGACAAGATGGCCCTCCAACGCCTCAAGGAGGCTGCCGAGAGAGCCAAGATGGAGCTCTCCACCTCCATGGAGACTGACATCAACCTCCCCTTCGTCACAGCTGACGCCTCTGGGCCCAAGCACCTCAACCTCAAGCTCACCCGCTCCAAGCTGGAGGCCCTGGTGGATGACTTGGTTAAGCGCGTGGTGGGACCTTGCGAGACCGCCTTGAAGGACGCCAACCTCGCACCCAGTGAGATCAACCAGGTAATCCTGGTGGGCGGCATGACCCGTATGCCCAAGGTGGTGGAGCAGGTTAAGAAGATCTTTGGTCAAGAGCCCTCCAAGGG
>JAITJT010000275.1 GCA_031278795.1 Deltaproteobacteria bacterium
CCCGGGAGAGACACCACACAAATGGTGCCACATTGTAGTCCCCGCCAGCTCATAGGTTCAAGCCAGCGGCGCAAAAGCCAAAAAAGTCCGTCAAATGCCCTAAAAGACTAGCTCTCTCCCCAAGAGTTCCCTCTCTTCCTCCAAGGAAAAAACCCTCGCTAGAGGCCTAAAGCCGCCTCATCCTCCTCCAGGCCTTTTTAAATATCATTGAAATCTAGAGCTTCTTGGCTTATTTAGCCTAAATCTTAGTCTTTTTAGCCTCTTAGGCCTTCTTAGCCTCTTAGGCCTTCTTAGCTCCAAAATGCCTTTAGGGGGCCTCTAGGGCCCTTAGGGCCCTAGGGGCCCTATGGGCTTAAAGCAAATGTGTTGCCAAAAACAGCAGTTTTTGGGGATTTTTCAGCTGCAGCTAAAAAAATAGACTTTGTCTTGAGCAAAAAATTGAGGATTTTGCGGATTTTGGAGGTTTTGGAGGCGATTGGGGGCAAGCCCCCTGATATTTGCTGCCTTTCCAGGGGCTTTTGAGGCTCTTTCCGGCTCAAGGCATAATGGCTAGCTAGAACTAAAAGAGGCCTAAGATACCTGGGAAAGGCGAGATATTACTAAAGATTCTGGAGCTTAGGCGCTTTTTGGGTCCAGATGATAACAGCTTCCAGAGAAAAAGCGGACAAGGGCGGGACATTCGCGGCTTTCTAAGAAAAAAAATTAAAAGACGCAAGCTACTATAGTATATGTATGCACCCGGTTGGTGAGGCTATTATCCTTGGTGACCACCGGGCAGATCTCTCCTCCGGAGTAGCAAAAGACATAGGGCACGCTATCTTTGCCTGAGAGGTGGTTCTTGATGGCCTTTATCTCCACATCCACGTCATAGCCAAAGGCCACGAAATACCTGGCCGCGCAGGAGTGGAAGATGGCAAGCGAGAAGCCCTTCTCTTCCTTCTGGGCCTTTAAGGTCTCCAGGGTCTTGTCCACCGAGGCCTGGATCTCGGCTATGTCTATGGTGCTAAGAGAAATAGTGGCGCCCTGTCTTACCCCGCCGTTTAGAACCACCGAGCCGTCATCCAGGCTCGTGAACATGGCTCTAATATAGGGGAGGGAGCCGTCGTTTAGATCGAGTATCACCGGAAAGAGCTCCGGAAAGAGGAGGTTACCGGCATCGTCCGCGCTTATGCCCATCTTTATGAAGTATTCCTTGGCCGGAATGTCATTGATGGTGAGGATGCGGTTTTCCTTGCAGGAGGTGATGACTCCCTTGTCCTTGAGGAGCTTCTCCTCGGAAAAGGACCCTCTGAAGAAGCGGGGCTGGATGTCACCATATATCAAGAGGAGGCTCATAGAGCTGTCGTGGCCCTCTCCACCGTAGAGAACCTTGGCCTCCGAGTAGCTATCCAGGGTCTGGCTGGAGGTTAGTGTACCATATATGGGTTTACCCGGGGCCAGCCTGGAGAGGGTGTTTATCATGTCATCCGGGTCGTACTCGGTGAAGAGCGGATAGTAGGTCATGATTAAGGCCGGTTCGCCCTCCATGTCCTTTTTGGCTTCCTGGTAAAGGCGCTCCACAACGGAGTCGTCCCCGTTCTTGAGCGTGTCCGACAAGGCCACAGAGAAGCGCAGCTCATCTGAGGTGATGATCATGAGCGCCAGTATCTGGGAGACCCGGCTCTGGGGCGCCGCCGCCGAGATGGTGGTGGCTCCCAGGATGGGGAAGGGGAACTTCTCACAAAGCGCCTTGTAGACGCCTGAGAAATAAAAGCTCGCGTCGCAGAACACGAGGCCCACGCTGTTGGGAAGTAGCTGTGAGAGGTCGAGCTGCCCCATCAACTCGTCCATGGCCACGTCTATTTCATCAGTTTCTTCTGTGTAAGCTATGAAGGCTTTATACATAAAGCGGCCTATTCCTCCAGGGCTCGTGAAAATTTAGAATTTTGCCGCCTCCGCGTGGGCTGATTTAGGTAAAGGCGGCATGTGAATGGAAAAAGCGAAATCAATCTGGCTCAAAAGAAGCCGAACACTAACTAATTAGCTAAAGCTTACTAACAATACTAAGGCAACATCTAGCGTTCTTAATGCCTTTTGGCCTTAGAGGCCTTAAAGCCTTTAGAGGCTTTAAGCATTTAGAGCTATCTTACTTCTAGGCATTCTACTATATATGGCGGAAAATATTAGAACTCCATCCCATATACGCCATTATTTTTAACACCCCAAAAAGCCACCCCTGGAGAGCATCTGAAAAAGGGAAAAATGCTAGAAAAAGGAGGAAAAAGCACTGTTCCTAACTTTTTGAAACCAGAATGCATCCCCAGGTGATGGCAATCCATCGGCCCAATAGGGGAAATGGCTTGAAATATGGCCTTTTACGTTGACGGGCCGAAAACCTAAAAATTTTTTAACATTTTATCAAAGAAAAATGAACACTTTTGGTACTAATTCGCTAATAAAACCCCATATTTTCCTAAAAATACGCTATGAGCAACTAATTGCAGACTCCAAATTTAGCTTTTGACAAGGCTTTTTGGGAGTCGCTCTACTCATGATGCTAAGCCACTTGAAAAAGTACCCGCGTTTTAGCCCCTGGAGGCTTCCCAAAACCCTGAAACATAAGTATTTATTGAGGTTTTCCGGAGCCTATAGTTGAGGCTAAAGATAAGCTAAGAGCAAAAGTGGAAGGCAAAGGCCTTCTAATTAGCCACCTTTTGATAAAAAGGCTTTTTTTAATTTTAGCAAGTATCTATAATATTTAGGGAAGGAGAGGGCAATGCTGGCCAAAAGCCTTTCTATCCTAGCCTTCTCTCACCTTTCCTTCTTTTGGGGCCATGGGACTTGCGTGGACATGGAGCTCACGCGGCCAAGAAAGCCCAGACATGGAAGAGCGCGGCCCAAGAAGAGCCCAGCCCAAGAAGAGCCCAGCCCTGGAAGAGCATGTCCATGGAAAAGCCCGGCCATTTTCTAGCCTAAAGCCCCTACCTTATTTTATAAGGTGAAATTTTGCCTAGCTTAAATATTAACAAAAGCCGTGGATATATGCCAGGCAGCTATCTATCAAATTGAGCCAAAAAGCAAAATAAAGTCAAATTTCAAGGCAATTGGGCGTTTACCCCATAACTTTATATCATAAATAATCTTAAAATCACTTACAAAGGTACTTTAACCAAGGGGTTAAACATTGGCAAAAAATTGGAAACAAGGCTGTTCAATAAAGCTTATTTAGGCTTAAGTGGAGTTTATGATAAAATTTGTTTAAAAAAAATACCTAATAGATGAAAAATTTGCTTGCTTTGCGCTAAAGATAGTGCTATACAATTGGGGTACAATAAATTTTCGGGGGTTCTACATGACGACGACTACTAATAAAGCTGTGGAGGTCTACCGCTACCACCTGACGCCAGGCGGCATCTTCACCTGCGGCAATCAGGCGATGATCTCGGCTGTGTTGGGTACTTGCGTGGCTGTTTGCCTCCATGACCGGCGTCTCAAGATAGGCGGTATGAACCACTTCCTGTATCCCAAAAGCGGATTTTTTGGATCCCCGTCTGCTGACTACGGGGATTTCGCCATTCAGCAGCTAATCGCCAAGCTCACCCGCATGGGCAGCCGGGTGGAGGATCTAGAGGCCCAGATCTTTGGTGGGGCCTCCATCCCTGGCTCCAGGGACTCCAAGACCGGTGGCAAAAACGTGAACATCGCCCGCAAGATCCTCAAGAAGAAGGGCATAAAGGTGGTCTCGGAGGACGTGGGAGGCCTCAAGGGCAGGCGTCTCATCTTCCACACCGGCACCAACGAGGCCATTGTCATGAAGACTCACAGGGTGAGGAGGGGAGACTACTACCCCTACCGGCAGAGGATAGCCAACTAGAGCTCTCCATTTCCCTCAAAGTTTAGAAATTTTGACCCAGGTCAAAATCTTAAGTTATGGGCCCAAGGCCCAAAATCTCCCCACGCTCCCGGACAAAGGCGTTTAATACGTTTGGAGGGGGAGCCTCGCGCTTTTTTTAGGCTATAGTTTCCCAAAGAGGCCTTGGGGGGAGTAAAAGGGAAAGGGGCTCTTCGCTGTTTCCGCAAAAAGCGGAAAGCCTGTTTTTTTTTCGGGGGCTGCATTAAGGGGGCAACACTTAAGGCTTATTCGCGACTAAAAAGATTTTCTCTTTTATTTAGACTGCCGCTTAACAAAGGCAATCCAGTAAATAAGACCGCCCTTAGCGATTAAAGATTGCCTCTTCAATGTAGCTACCAAAAGGTCTTAATCCTAAATCCCCATACCTCTATCGTCTAAAATCTTAACCACAACCCTCAATCTAAATCCTAAAATATCCTTGGATTATGGCTTAATGCCCGCTTTTTAGCTGATTTTAGCTAATTAGTTGGCTGAGAGCTTAATTTGGGAGGCCTCTATGACTCCTTGGGTCTGTATGTCCTTAGTGGGGCTAATGGGCTGGTAGAACCTGTGGTCCTGGACCTCCTCGCCCGGGTTTAGAACCAGAAAGTCGCTCTCCACGTGTGGCCCGTCCAGGAGGGCCTCGAAATAGCTAAGATCCGCGTCTAGCTCCAGATACTCCTTCTTGAAGACCAGGCAGTTCTCCTTGGCTCTCTCCCTTAGGAGCTTGATGTCACCCACGCCGTTGTTTATCAAGCAGATATACTTATAGTTGGCTATCTCCAAAGACATGCCCTTCATGGCCTTCTTCTCGCCCATCTTGGGGGCGTAGCGCTTCTCCACGGTGGTGAGAGGGTCTCCATAGTTTCTGAACCAGCCGTCCGAGAGGAAAAAGGTGCCCGGATACTTATTGAAGGTCTCCATGTACCTGGCGGGAGAGCCAAGGAGCATGGATATGCAGTCGTGGCACCTGGGAACCACCAGCTCACCGTCGGCCTTAACACCCACGGTTCCGTTGGAGCAGAGCCCGTAACCTAAGGCCAACCTGCTGCAGCCCCGCTTTTCCATCTCCTTAACAGCGTCGTTAAGTTTTCCGGGCATCTCCTTGGGGGTCGCGTGCAGGGCGTAGTCCATCACCTTCATGGGGATGTCCCTCCCGTTGATGGCCCTTTCCATCTCCGAGCGCACCACGTCGCAAGTCACAATGCCCAAACCCGGACTTACCATAGCCGCTACCTCTCATCTTAGGGCGTAACCCTTAGGCTATTAGACACTTAAGTGCTGGATTGTTCCTAAGCCTTGGTCGCGCCTTAGCTCTCTAAATAAACGTCATAGTGGAGTGAGGAAAAATAGGGTTCTAGGATATTCACCCCTAAAAGCTAATACAGCCATAAAAGCCAATAAAGCGCCGGACTTTACCCCGGCGCTTTGTGTTGAGTCCAAGCGATTGCGTGTCTTTAATTAAAAAATGAATCGCAAAGGCGCTGAGGTGGAGGTGGGCTAGTCCTGGCATTATAGGGATCCG
>JAITJT010000034.1 GCA_031278795.1 Deltaproteobacteria bacterium
TGATTTCTGATCGGATACGCTAAGAAATAATTAGACAAAAAATGATGATGTTGGTGATGATAGTGATGATAATTTGATGATGATGATGATCAAGTATGTATTCTTCATCTAAACTTCTAGGGCCAAGGCTTCCAAGTTAGTGGAAAGTGATCTTGGGCTCTATTTATTCGTTTGACGAAAGGGAGGCCGCTCCAGGCAAGTACTTAATAGATCCTCAGGGTGGTGGAGGCCGTATACTAGCCAGATCTGATCTCTGTGCTTCCGGATTTCAAGGTGAAGGGGACTCAGGCTGAGGGAAGTTCAGGGTCTTTGGGGAGGGAGCTTTCCACCGGGGCCTCTGGAGCTGGTTCCTCCTCTCGGGGTCTGGCGAACCTGGCCACGGCATGGGGCTCCTCACCGGGCCTTTCCATGTGGATGATAGTGCCAGCTAGGCTCTCTATCTCATCTTGGGAGTGGCTTATGTAGATTATGGGGATGTCCAGGGATTTGAGGCTTTTGAGGAAGGGAATGATCTCGCTTTTTCTTTCCTGATCCAAGGCGCTCAGGGGCTCGTCTAGGAAGAGGATGTCCGGGGACGAGCCCACGGCCCTGGCCAGGGCCACCCGCTGTCTCTCTCCACCGGATAATGTCTCAGGTTTTCTGTCCAGGAGGTGCTTAATCCCCAGGATGTCCAGGAAGAGATCCATGTCCACCAGGGGCTTGTATAAAGCCCCTTTGTGGCGTATGGTTCTTTTGAGGCCGTAGGAGAGGTTTTTGCGAACCGTCATGTTGGGGAAGAGGGCCCCCTCCTGGAAGACGTAGCCCAGGGATCTCTTGTAGGTGGGGAGAAAGAAGTTCTCGTCTTGCCACAGGATACCGTTCACCGAGACCAGGCCCTGGGCCCTGGTGAGTCCGGCCAGGCAGCGGATGAAGGTGGTCTTTCCGGCCCCTGAAGGGCCGGTCACCACGGTTATCCCCTTCCCAGGCAGGGTCAAATTGAAACGGAAATTCAGATCGCCTTCCCTCGCTGGCAGGGTGAGGCTTAGTTTTATTTCTATGGTCATGGTTTTCGTAAGTATTTTAGCTTAAAATTCTTGCTTGGTTTAGCGCGCCTATATGTCACGCTAGTTTATAATGTTTTCTAAAATTTTAGAAAATGGAGAAAAAATATCCATGATGCTCTAAATTTAAAAAAACTCTAACCCTTTAATGATACGGGAAATATTAAAAAAAGCATCTTGAATCCTGGAAAACTCCAAAAGTTCAACCGGACATCAAATATAGCCTATTTCAAGGGATTTGTAAATATGTCTCCCCTTTTAAATTTGCGGCTTTAGGGTTGAAAGAGTAAACAGAGGAACTTTTTCACGCGTAACAGCTAAGTCCAGAGGCATATTTCAATATTCTCAAATTGTTTCCATTTTTTTATAGTTTCTTCCTTGATGCCTTTCTTTTTTTTGCGCTAAATAATTTACCTAATTTGGGTGTGACAGAAAGGTTGGAAAAATATAAGGAGCAAGATAATACTCAATATCTGGAATTTTAAGATACTTAAAAATATGCTCAACGCGAAATTTTTTTTGCCTTCCTAGTCGACTTAACTAAAATAATATTTGGGTAAAATTTATTGGGTTTAGAGGCTTATACAAAACATTAAAGCTTTAAGAGAGCTATCTTTTTCTTTGATATTACTCACGTATTACAAAAAAGAGCGTGGAAATACGAGCTATAATAAAATACTATAAAAATCACATAACAGCGAAATCTTAAAAACTAATATGGAAATAAGATAGAAATAAACACGTAATATTAGCCATAAAAAGAGAGAGAAGAAATTATGTTTGGAGCGGTAATTGGTGATATAGTGGGATCCCGCTTTGAGTTCAACAACATCAAGACCAAGGATTTTGAGTTGTTTAGCCCTCAATCTGCCTTCACCGACGACAGCGTGCTCACGATTGCCTTGGCCAAGGCGATACTTGCCACAGGCGGGGACCATGAAACGCTTTCCGACATGGCCATATCCTCCATGAGAACCTTTGGCCGCAAATATGACACCAAGAGCTGGGGAAAGATGTTCGCCAAATGGCTCTACTCCGCGAATCCCGAGCCTTACTACAGTTATGGCAACGGGGCAGCCATGAGGGTGTCGCCCGCCGCCATGGCGGCCAGGACCCTAGAGGAGGCGATGTTCCTCTCCCGGGAGCTCACCCGGGTCACCCACAACCACCCCGAGGGCATAAAAGGCGCGGAGGCCACCACGGTGGCCATCTACATGGCCAAAAGTGGTGATTCAATGGAAGATATTGGAGAGGTGCTGGGTGGTAAATATTACGACCTGAATTTCACCCTAGATGAGATCAGGGACAGCTACCGTTTCGATGGAACCTGCCAGGGCACCGTGCCCCAGGCCCTGAAAGCCTTCCTGGAGTCCACGTCCTTTGAGGACGCCTTGCGCAACGCCGTCTCCATCGGAGGGGACTCCGACACCATTGCCGCCATCGCGTGCTCCGTGGCCGGGGTCTATTACGGAGTGCCAAAAGAGTTGGCCGAAAAGGCCTCCACCTATCTCCCTAAGCCTCTTCAGAAGGCCATTGACGATTTTGAGAAGGCCTTCCCCCTCCACAATCTCTCGTCGTAAACCAGATTTCCGCTACGCGACTTTCCAAGTCGCCATATTTAAAAACCGCGTCAATCTTTAGAGCGTGATCACGCTCTATAGGACAACACGACCCGCCTGGAGCCTCTCGTTAAGCTTTCTTTTAAGTGTTTTGTGAATGATAATTTTTAGCCAAAAACAAAGATATCCATAGATGTTTTTTTCAGCGCCTCTTTATCTTGTATGCTTTACGAGGGTATTTTGCATTGGTTTTAGATGGAAGAAAAAAATCTTCTTGGGCTTAATTTTGGATCTTTTCTTTTTTGT
>JAITJT010000048.1 GCA_031278795.1 Deltaproteobacteria bacterium
GTGTATTTTTATTGATTTTTACGACCTCCTCATATAAAGTAAAGGTGAGTTGTATGGAAAAAGTAATTGTAAGGTACTCATAGTTCTCATGGTTTCATAATTAAAATTTCAAAAATAATTTTGTTTCGGAATATCACTTTTTAAGCCTTTGTAAATTTCCACCAAAATCGACCGAAGCGGAAGATGAAATATCCATGATATGGAAAATAGGCGGCTCTAGCAACGTGGGCCCCCTGGTAAGCCCTTGGTAAGCCCCTGGTAAGCCCTTGCTTATGCCCCATATTACGCTCCATATTAGGCCTCAAACGCTCTCTAGATCTCTTGCTCTTTTTCACACAAAGTTAACTATTTATATTTTTAAAACCGGCGCTAATGCTTTAGAACTTGGAAAGCTCACCTTCTACCACAGAGGGCTAACAAGTGCTTTTACACAATAAATCTAAAGACCCGCCGATAGGCCGCACGCGGCCCATAAGAACATATAGGTGATACACATGACCAAGACACTCACAAAAAAACAGGAAGGCTTCACACTCATAGAACTACTCATCGTCGTAAGCATCATAGGGATACTCTCCTCCATCGCCATGCCCCAGTACGCCCGCTACCGCAAGGGCGCCCAGGACAACGCGGCGGAGTCGGCATACCGCTCCATCGCCTTAGCCCAGGAGATGTACTTCTCCCAGTACAGCTCCTACACCAGCAGCTACACGGAAGGCTTGCTGAAAAAAGCGGGGCTCACGAGAGACGGAAATGTCAACTACAGCTCGATCACCCTTTACACTAACACCAAGAACAACACTCCCGGGTATAAGTTCCAGGTGAACCACAAGGCCCCAGGTTCATCGGTATACCACTACGACAGCGTGAGCTCGGTTATAATAGATAAGAATACAGCGAACTTTTTAACCAGCTCCTACTGGTAGGATATAGCCTCAGAATAAAAAAACAGCGTAAGTTGTTATACCCCTGCGTCTCTCCTTTAGGTTAGACGCGGGGTTTTTTTTGTCCCAAAAAAAAGCGCAGCAACAAAAATCGAGCTTACACCCCACATTATTATAATCGGTTTATAATGATGAAATTCTTAATGTGAACAGAGTGGTGTTTAGTTTTAATATTTCCTGAAATAAAGGTTAAAACAAGGTATTAAGTTCTAGGGGTATTTGCGCGCGAGAACTAAGCGGAAAAAAAATTTTATGAAATAAAAATTAGCTTTTTCTAAAAAGTTTATGGAGAAAAAAGAATCATTAAATAAAAAATAAAAATAGTATGATCCTTGCTTCATAAGGCTTACAAACAGAAAAAATTACTGTATTGGGATTTTATAAAACTAAAAAAATAACTCATAAATAAAATTGTTTAGGATAAGCGAACTTGTCAAACAAACTAAAAGTTTCAAGAAGATAATATTTTTCTAGTATTGTTTCTGAGCTTTGGCGCCTATTATCTTCAGGAAATTTAATCTGATATATCTAAAAATTTATTGTATCTCTGTTTTTTAAATTCAATACCCTCGGCCTGAAGGAACTTTTCTAAAGTAGAGAGTATTCGCGGTATTTCGCTAACTTAAGAGGTTTTTTGAAAACATAGGTAAAAATTAAAATCATAATTATTTGCGTAAATAAGGGTAGCTTTATGTTGCCTTTTTTGTAGCTAACATTAAACTTGGGTAATTTTGATGAGTGGTGTAGCCCAAGAGCAAACTATGTAAAAGGAAATACAAAGCCTACCTAGAATAAAAATCAAAAAAAGAACTCTTAGTAAATACTTGCTTATATTTGAGGTAAACCCTGACTAGCCAAAATCAATGCCGTAACTCAAGTACCCCCAAAGTTCATTTGCCCCCAAAGTTCAGCTAGCCCCAAAGTTCAGCTAGCCCCAAAGTTCAATTGCCCCCAAAGTTCAACTCCCTCATAGTTCAAAACTCATCAGTTTGACTACCTGTGAGCATATAGGTTCCTAAAGTAAATGGAGCTGGATGCAACAATAATTTAAAAAAAACGAGAATTTTATAAATTTCACTTTTTAAAGTATAATAAGAAAAAATAAAGCCTAAAAGACTATAAATTAGAGCATCAAGGGGCGCAACTAGGCTCAGATATAAGATTATTTCCCTCTAAAATGTCATGATGATGGAAATCTTACCCAACGACGGATTTTAGGGAATAATATAATTATATGCTCTCAGAGATAGTTAAATTCTTAATTTTTTTAATGATCTTAAAAACTTTTTTAAAAGTCCGGCATTTATGCGCACTTGTGCATGTCTATTGAATTAATGCAAAAATAAATTGATATTCCAATCTTTGATTATAGTAAAAATAATAAAGTTCTAAGCTTAGTTAAAAAGCGTTGATGAATAAATCAAAAAATTAAAAAAGACAGAAATAATAAGGATAATGTGCGGATGATTTATCTCACATACAAAATAAAAAACCTGAAGTGAATTAACAACTTAATTGTATTGTCGCTGGAGGTTTAACGAAATAAGCTCAAAATTTATTAAAAAACTCTTTCAATTTTCCGGAAATTTACTATACTAATGATTAGCTTGTTTTGTCAGTCCCATCAACAAGATGCGACTTGAGCGCGAGTAGAATTTTCTCCCTGGTGCCTCTTTCATATTTGCCGTTTAAGAGAATGACAAAGGCCAGTGGCTCATTGGGCCTTCCAGGCCTTTCAATGTATCCCGCGAGCGTCTGAATATCCGTCATGGTTCCGGTTTTATAATAGACAGTTCCGTTTTCTCCACTCTTTATGAGGGTTCTCACAGGCTCCATTACCCTCAAAACCTCTGACATCTGATGAGCTGTCACGCTATTGTTTCTGGAGAGGCCGCTTCCCTCCACCAGCTGAAGCCTAGGGAGACCGTATTGTTCCAAAAAGTCGTAAACAACCTGGCGGCCCTTGTCGAAATTACCCGGGGCCCCGTAGACCTCGGCCCCCATGGCCAAGAAGATCTGGTTTGTCACATAATTGTTTGAGTATTTAAGAAGTTCTATGATCATTTCCTCCAAGTTTTTAGATGAATGATGTTCATAGAGAAGTGAGGCACCTTGTGGAAGAGTCTCGCCCGTAACTATATCGCCATTAACAATTACCCCACGCCTGATTAAAAGTTCCCTGAGAAGTTGACCTCCATTTTCTTCCGCCATTTTGGGACTTTCCGAAATGTTTAAATATTTTTCGGATGAACTTTTCCTTTTCTTTTTTTTAGGATAACTTTTTTTCGCTAGATTCATAGTTATTGGAGTCAAAGGACTGCATTGATTCAATTCAACTATATCGCCACTCGTGTCGATAAGAAAGCTGACGGTGTTGAAGTTCACGCCAAATCCGCTGTTGAAAGCATCATAGGGATTCGATGTGAAAGTGGTTCCATCCACCACCGCGCCTGGTTCAAAAAACGAGGAATCGATGTAGATGTTATTCACGTTCCTTAAGCCTTTGTAACTGAGCGTATCGGCTATAAGACACATCTCTTCCGCGACCAAAAAAGGATCGCCGTATCCTTTGACCCAGAGGTTTTGGTTTCTGTCCATATAAAAAGAAGTTTTGAAGCGGTAATCGGGGCCAAGGGCCACGAGCGCCGCGGCCGAGGTGACCAGCTTGAGAATGGATGCCGGCACGTAGTTCTTGTCGGGATTTATGGAGATAAGCTCCTTCGGCTCATTCGGATTAGCGTGAAAATCCACCACGAGCACAGCGCCGGATCCCGCCATGGCCTCAATGTTTGCTGGCCAGGGAAGTGGCGCAGCCGCCTTAGCTCTCTTTTTAGGTTTTTTCGTGACCTTCGCCTTGGGCTTTTTCTTATTGGGCGATTTTTTCTGAACTGTTCTTGTAGTTTTAGATTTGGGCTTACTTGTTGTGCTCGCGCCAAATGCGGCGCTATTTAAATTCAATTTACTTTGTTGGGTGACAATTGACTCAAACGGCTCCCCCGGAGCCGCTATCAGGGGAGTTGCGGCGAAAATCGCCAAGAGTGGAAATATCCCCAGGAGCTTAAAATGGCTGTAAAAAAACTTCACCAAAATAGTCATACTAAGTCCTCTGTTAAGACAGATTCTAGATTTCTTTGGCTTCTCCTTATAGGCTTGTTAACGGCCGCGCTTCTAACAGGCTGCGCCGGCGGCCCCAAGCGATCGGGAAAATCCTACGTCATAAACGGCAAAAGATATCATATCCTGGCCTCCTCCGATGGCTACAAGGAAAAAGGCCTGGCCTCCTGGTACGGCAATCCCTTCCACGGAAGGAAGACCGCGAGCGGTGAGGTCTACAACATGCACGAGATATCCGCCGCGCACAAGACACTCCCCCTCCACACCTGGGTGGAGGTGAGAAACCTGAAGAACAACAAAAAGATAATACTCAGGATAAACGACCGCGGACCCTTTGTGGATGGAAGGATTATCGATTTGAGCCAGGCCGCGGCCAAAAAGCTGGGGGTCTACATGCCGGGAACAGCCCCGGTCCTGGTAATAGCCCTTCCTCCCAGTAAGGCCAATCAGCTGAACCGGCAGAGGGGACGCAGCACCACGGCCTCCAACGCCTCCTCTCGCAACAAGAGGCAGTAAACACAGAAAGATTCCCAAGCTCTTTAGGCTTTTGGGGCTCTTAGACCCCTAGACATAATGTGGGCTAATGCCAAAGCGAGGCAAAGTTGAAATCACGCGGCCAATAAGCGCTTTTCTAACATAAATCAGCTGATTCTTTCAATATTTTGGGTATTTGTGCCTGCCCCGCCTCTTTAAGAGGCGGGGCATTTTGACATTCTCTCAGGACTTTATCAAAAATTGCGCCTGTGCTATTGTGTCTAAGGTCTGAGGGGCATTTTTCAAGGACTTAGGAAGGCCTTAGGAAGCCCCTTTTCCGTCTCGCAAGTGATATCTTCATCTTATTTTACCTAAATTACATAAAAACAGCAAACAAAAACATATTTGGCTTATAAATATTCACAAAGGTTGCGTTTTACCATCTTGAACAACACAAAACTACAAGGAAGCTCACATATAGCGGGCGCCCGGGAGGTGATTCTGACCGAGGCCAGGGGCCTGGAGCTACTCTCCATGAGCCTGGATGAGAGTTTCAACCAGGCGGTGGAGCTGGCGCTGAGGATCAAGGGAAAAATCGCCGTGACCGGCATGGGCAAGAGCGGCTACATAGCCAGGAAAGTGGCGGCCACTCTCTCATCCACCGGAAGCCCGGCCTTCTTTATCCACCCGTCCGAGGCGGCGCACGGCGATCTGGGCATGCTGGAGCCAGGAAAAGATCTGCTCATGGCCTATTCCAACTCCGGGGAGACCAGCGAGCTCTCGGTCTTACTGGAGTTCTCGGCTAGGTCCCAGATACCCGTCATAGGCATTACCACTAATAAACAGAGTTTTCTGGGAACCCACTCGGATATTGTGATTAGCCTTCCGGACAAGGCCGAGGCCTGCCCCTTGGGCTGCGCCCCCACCACCTCCACCACCATGATGCTGGCCTTTGGGGATGCCTTCGCCCTGAGCCTGCTCTCGGCCAGGGGTTTCACCATAGACGATTTCCACAAGTATCATCCAGGCGGCAAACTGGGCTCCAAACTGAAAAAAGTAGGAGATCTCATGCACACCGGAGACGAGATGCCCCTGGCGGCGAAAGATGCCCTCTTAAAAGACGTTCTATATATCATGACCGGTAAACGCCTGGGCTGCCTGGGGATTGTCGAGGATGGGGCATTAATTGGGATTATAACCGACGGCGACTTGAGGAGGCATATGGGGAAGACCCTTCTGGAGGCTAAAACCTCAGACATCATGACCAAAAACCCCATTAGCTTCAGCCCAGACACCATGGCCGCCAAGGCCCTTTCCCAGATGCAGGAAAAAGAGATTACCAACGCCTTCGTCCTGGGTGAGGGACATAGCCCCTTGGGGGTAATACACATCCACGACCTCCTGGCGGCTGGCTTGTAGATAAAAGTCATATATAGAGCCATCTTTCAATTTAAGCCTCTTAGCTATCTTTGAGGCAGAAGGCCTTAATCCAAGATGGGCCTCTACAGTTTAAGGTAAATATAACCACTAAAAGCGAGGGACTCTAATTGAATTCAAGTCTTCTGGTAACTATTGGTTACGCTATCTGGCTGATTCTAACCATATATATCTGGATTATTGTCATCGCCGCCCTGGTAAGCTGGTTCTCACCGGATCGCCGGAGCCCCTTTGTGCGCTTTTTGGACAAGGTGACCAGCCCTGCCTTAAACTTCACCCGGCGCTTCGTTCGACTCACCTTCGGCGGCCTCGATTTCACCCCGCTTCTACTCATACTGGCCCTCTATTTCATAGCCGAGGTGATAAAGCTCAGCTGCTACAATATTGGCCATGACGCTAAAATCTACGTGATATTCCCCATCATAGTCATCTGCCTGGTGCAGATGATTAAATCCCTGTGCTGGTTCATCTTCATATTAATGATAGTGAGGATCTTCATGTCCCTCATCCAGCCCAATCCCTACAATCCCCTGGTGCTCATTGTCTACGGCACCACGGAACCACTCCTCAACCCCCTCAAGGGCCTCATTCCCAAGGGCCCCTGGAACCTGGATCTGAAGGCCGTCCTCTTTCTGGCCTTTATATTGCTCTTTGACATCTTCGTCCTCAACAACATCCTCGCGGCCAGCGTAAACTGGGGCGCCACCTATGGCCTCTCCCGCATCAGCTAAGCCCCTCTTACTCAAAGTAAGGGTCTCTCCCTCCTCCTCCAAGAACAAACTTACGGGCTACCTGGGAGAGGATTTGAAGATTAGCCTCACCGCCCCTCCGGTGGACGGAAAGGCCAATGACGCGCTTATAGCCTTCCTCTCCAAGGCCCTGGGCCTAAAAAAAGCGGATCTGGAGATCCACAGCGGACAATCCAGCCGCAGCAAGGTGGTGAAGATTGAGGGTATAACTAAGGAAGAGGCCCATAAACGCCTCAAAGAGCTTATGGATAAGGAAGATTCCCAGAAAAAATCCAAAAACCCTTAATTTAAGCCATATTATTGGGCCTTTTGTTTTGGGGCCTTTTCTTTT
>JAITJT010000051.1 GCA_031278795.1 Deltaproteobacteria bacterium
AGGCTTTGCTTAGTGACCGGGGCCCAAAGCCCCTAGGCCTGCCAGTCGTCCGTGTACTCGATGTTGCCGTCGTTGTAGGTCCAGGTGATCTTGGAGTAGGTGAAGGACACGTCCTCCAAGTCCGGGTAAGGCTTGCTCTCCGGAAGGATGGAGAGCGGGCTGTACTCCCTGATGTTCACCACGATGGCCTGGTCTAGTTTGATGGTGAAGTACTTCTCCTCGGTCCCATCCGGTTTCACCCGGTAGAAGTCCAAGGTCACCGCCGCCCGCTCACCCGTGACGCAGGCCCTAAAGAGCTTGGGGCTGGACTGGTCCTTGTGCTTGGTGATGGTTAGGGGATTGTGGATCCTTTGCCCGGTGGGTAGCCCGGTGTGGGTGTCGCGGGGGATCTCCACATCGTGGTCCACCTTGTAGACCAGGATCTTGTCCTTCTTGTCACCGCCCTGGGGAGAGTCGCCCTTGATGTCGCCTTGAGACTGTCCGTTTACGGACATATACGCCGTGAGTGCCATGATGTCCTCCTTATGGCCTTGGCTTTGGATTTTAGACCCAAGCCTAAGGCTTTTAATTTGTGCTGTTTTCCGCCCTGCTCAATACATAAGAGGCGGAAGGAGAGACGCTCAAAAAAAAGACATTGTGATTTCTTCTTATTGGACTCTAGGCTCTACTAAGCCCTAGACCCTGGACCCTAGGCCTTCCAGTCGTCCGTGTACTCGATGTTGCCGTCGTTGTAGGTCCAGGTGATCTTGGAGTAGGTGAAGGCGATGTCCTCCATGTCCATGTAAGGCTTGTTGTTCGGGAGGAAGCTCTCCGGGGTGTACTCCCGGGCGGACACCACGATGGCCTCATCTAGCTTGATGGTGAAATACTTCTCTTCCGTGCCGTCCGGCTTAATGCGGTAGAAGTCCAAGGTCACCTCCGCCTGCTCACCGGTGCAGCAGGCCTTGAAGAGCTTGGGGCTGGCCTGGTCCTTGTGCTTGGTGATGACTAGAGGCATGTGGATCCTCTGGCCAGTGGGTTGCCCGGTGTGGGTGTCGCGAGGTATCTCCACCTCGTGGTCAACCTTGTAGATTAAGATCTTGTCCTTCTTGTCGCCGCCCTGGGGGCAGTCGCCCTTGATTTCGCCTTGGGATTTGCCGGTTACGGCCATGTAAGCGGTCAGTGCCATGATGTCCTCCTAAATATCTATGGGGCATTGCCCCATGCGAAGTGGCTAAGGTAAGTGGGATCGCCCAAGAGAGGCTTAGGCCTCTTGGCGCTCTGCATTAGCCGTGCCAAGCCTTTAGTGTTTGCTTAGCATTTACCTAAATCTTTTCTAAAATAATTTTCCTCTTCATGATGATTAATGAGGAAGATTCCTAAAAGAGCTTTTGTTTATCAGGTCTTGTCCAGTTTTCCGGCCAAGGACAATGTGAAGTTGGCTCCCATGTACTTGAAGTGGGGCTGGGCCAAGATGGTCACCGCGTACCAGCCGGGGTCGCCCTCCACGTCGCTAACGGTGATGTGGGCGGCCCTTAGGGGCCGCTTGGAGCGGGTGATGGCGTCCGGGTTGTCCATCTCGGTTACGTATTGGCTTAACCACTTGTTGAGCTCGTTTTCCAGTTCAGACCTTTCCTTCCAGGTGCCAATATTCTCCCGCTGCATAACCTTCACGTAGTGGGCTAGCCTGTTCATAATCATCATGTAGGGGAACTGGGTGGAGAGCTTGAAGTTGGTCTCTGCCTCCTTCCCCTCCTTGGTGTTCGGGAATATTTTTGGCGCCAACACCGAGTTGGCGGAAAAAAAGGCGGCGTTGTTGGAGTCCTTCCTCATGGTGAGAGCTATGAAGCCCTCCTCGGCCAGCTCGAACTCCCTCCTCTCCGAGATGAGGGTCTGGGTGGGGATCCTGGTCTGGGTGGTGCCCTTGTCCTCAAACTGGTAGAGGGGGAGGTTCTCCACCGCCCCACCCCCTTGGGGTCCTATGATGTTGGTGTTCCAGCGGTATTTGGCGAAGGAGTCGTTTATGCGGGCGGTGAAGGCGAAGGCCGTGTTGCCCCAGCAGAAGTCATCCAGGTTGTCCGCCTCCTCTTTAAAGTTGAAGCTCTTCACCGGCACCGTGTCCGGGCCGTAGGGGAGCCTTAGGAGAAACTTGGGCATGGTGAGCCCTAGGTACCTGGAATCCGGGTTCTCCCTAAGAGAGCGCCAGTTGGCGTACTGGGGGGCCTCGAAGAGGGAGTGGAGGTCCTTGAGGTTGGGGAGCTCGGTCCAGGAGTTTATGCCGAAGAAGGACTTGTCCGCAGCGGCTATAAAGGGCGCGTGACTCATGGCCCCCACCTGGGCGGCGTAGCGCAGGAGCGTCATGTCCTGGGGCCCTGGGCCAAAGTCATAGTTGGCCACAATTGCCGAGATGGGCTTTCCGCCAAACTGTCCGTACTCCGCGGTGTAGACGTGTTTATAGAGTCCGCTCTGCACCACCTCCGGAGAGTCCTCAAAGTCGGAAAGGAGATCCTCCTTGGAGACGTTCATGAACTCTATGCGGTTATTTTGCCTAAAGTCCGTCTGGTCCACCAGGTACTTGAGCCCCCTCCAGCTGCTCTCCAGCTTCTGGAAGGGCTCTGAATGCATGATGGCGTTCACCTGTCCGGATATCTTTTGATCCAGCTCGGCTATCATCTTGTCCACCAGGGAGCTGGACACCTGGGAGTCCGGATCCGAGGTCACCAGTTCCTTCAGGAAGGCCTGTAGCCCGGTCTTGGTGGCGTCGTAACCCGTTTCACCCGGTTTTAGGCGGGAGGCCTCGACTATCTGATCGAGTAGGTCCAGTTCTTCCCCGGCGCTCGCGACAGGCGCGGGGGCGTCAGTTTTTTTCTCTTCAGCCATTGTCAACTCCAAAATTAGATTTCAAATAAAAAGAAGAATGTAAAAACCCTAAAAAGCCTAAATTTTAAGACCCAGACTTATCCAAATCCAAGGCAGCCAAGAGCTTTTCCCGGGCGTCTGGATCCTTCACGAGCTCCTGGATCTTTTTCCTAAAGTCCGGGACATTGGCCAAGGGACCCCTGAGCGTCTTCAAGGCCTCCCTAAGATCTAGGAGCTGGGAAATCTCCGGAACCTTCTTGGCCACCTCTTCCGGGCCAAAATCCTTTAGGGAATTAATATCCAAGTGAACCTGGAGCTTGTCGTCCTCCACGCCCGAGATGGTGTTGGGTACCGAGAGGTCCATCTTGAGGCCCTGGCCCTTCAAGACGTCTTCGAAATTGTCCTTGTTGACCGCCACGGGTTCGCGGTCCTCCACGGCCCTCTCGTCTTTCTCTCCGGTGAAGTCACCTAAGACGAGCACCTTGTTGGGGAGTTCCACCTCCGCCTTGGCGTCTCCGGTTGCGGGTTTATAGACTATGTTCACTCTTTCCTTGGGGGCGACCGATCCATCGTCCGACATGATAACACCTCCGCTTATCTTATGTTTCTTTGGCCAATGTAAAAAAAAAATATCATTAAATTATCTAAACTATACCTGAAAGTGAAGAGCGTAGCTCTCTACTAATTCTAAAACTATAAGGCAATCCCTCATAGTAACTGCAAGAGTTTTCCGGACACAGTGAAATTGGTTGTGTTGAATTTCACCCCGCTGGAATCTATTTCCATTTTCGAGGCGCCCACGTTCATGAATACTTTAGTGGCATGTTTCAAATTAGCCCCGGAATTTTGGATAATTAGGGCTCGGCTGTCATTAAACTGCAAGGTCGCGGACTTGTCCTTCAATTCCAGATAGTTCTTATCCGCACCGGATAGTTTGGCGCTCGTGGAGTCAGCCTTGAGCTGGAGATATAGGTCCTTGTCCGCCTTCAAGGTGGCGCTCTCTTGCTCCAGGGTCAAAGTCACGGGCTTGTCGCCCGCGCTTCCCTGCTTTAAGATTATGGAGCTGGTCTTGGAGTTGGTCTCCAAGGTAATGGGTGAGTTGTCCTCGTTGGTGTGGAAGAGGATGCCCGAGGGGAAACTCTCGGGGTTTATGCGCACCTTGCTTTCGTTTATGGCTTTCCTGGCCGCGTTTAGGTCAGTATCCAGTAGCCCGGCCGTTAGCATTACGTCGTAATCGGCGTTATCGCTAATGCCAGTTAAAAACTGCATGCTTTTAGCGGCTTTAGCTATGATGCTTTCCTTGGCGCATAAGCTCACCTCGTCCGCTAAGAGCCTAACCAGTGGCGATCTAAGGACTATCGCCTGTTCTTTGTAAAAATTATCTATGGTGCCTGTATTAGATTCCTTTGTCACTATATGGGTGGGGATAAGATCGTCATACTCTTTAGTGCGCATGAGGGTACCCACCCGATCCGCAGAAGACTCCAAAATTAGAGGCCCCTTACTGGATAGCGCGGCAGCCGTCTCCGCCAATATGTCCACGTAGGAATCCGTGTTTTCGATGACCACACCCTTGGTCGCCAGCTTTCCTTTATGGATAAGATAGGACTGGGCGATAAGGTCAATCACTTCGGCAAGAGCTCCCACCGCGGGTGTACCCGCGGCCGCTCCCTTGGCCATCACCTTTTGAAAGGTGCTGGCGTTAGACTCCAGCTTATCCGTGGCGTGCATATACCCGGAGGCTGCATCCGCGCCTTGCCCTAAGAAGGCCAAGATGTTGTTAATCAAGCCGATGACGATTATGGCGTCGCTTCCCTTGTTAATTTTACTTCTCCACACCCCCGCGGCCCCACTCTCGTCGGCTTTTAGATGCATGAGGTTCTTGTGTGGGTCGGAAAGTGTCTTAGCTAAGGCCGCTTTTACTATTTCCAATTTCAAGAGGATATTGGGGATGGTGCCCACCACCTTGTCAAAACCCTTGAAGAAGGTCTTGGCCATGCTTTCTGTTTTGTCATCATCTTTCTTATTGGAATAGGCATCTATCTGTTTGTCCACTACCTCAGCGGCCTCCTTGGCGGCCGAGAGCGCGGCTATTAGCTTCTGAATAAACCCGGACGATGCCCTCACCTTATGCTCAACACCTGTGTTGGTGGTGGATGAGAAGCCGGCGATGGTGGAATTTATGCTGGAAAGAGAGGTGGCGTAGTCAGCCTCCATGGTGCAGGCGGTGGGAGAGCCCGAGTAGAGACCAATCTTCCCCCTACGCGATCCAGAATCCAAAACCGCGTGCTGGTGGCCAGGTTCTTCCCCAAAGAAAAGAGATCCTCCACCCTTGGTGCCTATTCCGGAGACATTGGCGCAGGAGCTGTTGATGACGTTACCTGTTTCAGCGTTGGGAACTGCCCCGGCTATAACCGGTCTATCCGGATTCCCGTCCACGAATGTGAGTATCACCTCGGCCCCTGGTGTTAGGGGGAAGTTTTGTCCGTAGCCCTTCCCCACCGAGGGTTGGGCCATCCTCACCCAGCAGGAGGCCTTGCCTCCGGCCCTGGCGGAGGTATCCAGGGGCATTCTTATCTTATAGCTTCCGTAGGCGTTCATCTCCGGGGTGTCACCGGATCCGGCTCCGTCTATCCAGGCCGTGACCGTCCCGGTGGCCTTAGGTCTCTCTGTTATCCTCTCCGGCCTAAAATTAAGATCTTTTCTCTGGAGCTTAAATTCCACCAGGAAACGGCTGTAGTCCTCACCATCACCCGGGGCCGCGCTCAAACCGGATACCCGGGGCATTTCCTCGCGCCCCTCGAATCTGGTCTCAGTTACCAGGTAGCGGGTGTTGTATTCCGCGAGGGGGTGGTTCTCCACGGTGATTATCCTTCCAGGCATTATCCCTGGAACCGTGGCCTCCCCGGACTCATACTCTGATCGGGTGAGGAGCTCCTCTTTCCTTATGTTTCCAATCCTTTTCCCCTCCGCCACCGTGTCAAAATTCTCACCGTAGAGGTACACCTCACCCCTTCCGTGGTCAGATACATCAAGGTTAACCTCCAGCAAGCGGTTGGGGTTCTTCCAGTCGTAGTCCCTGAGCCTCAATGCCTTGGGCGGAACACTCTCAGTGGATCTAAAATTCTTGATTTCACTTTTCCCCTCGCTGGGTACAAGTCCAGTGGTCGCGGTGTAGACGAGCTTAAGCTCGTCTTTTCCGTCAAAGAGGCTCTGGTAGCCCTCCATATTGTCGGTTAGCACCACCTCGTCTGTCTCCCCGCTCTGGTCGTAGTAGAGGGCGATTCCCTCGTTTTCCAGGGTCCTTAGGACGAATTTGAGGAGATCCTCGTCTTTCTGGAAAATAAACTCGTGGCTGGGGTAGCTTCCCTGGTCCAGCTTCAGCTTAAGCTTGCTCTGGTCGAAGCCCCCGAAAGTTAAGCTGTCCTTCACAATGTCTAGGGAGTTCATGTCCAGGTGTATGCGGTTCTGGATTTGCCCTTCCAATACGCACAGAGACGGCACAATGGTGAAGTCCACGAAAGTCCTGTCACCCACCACCCGGCCGGTTTCCACGCCCCCTAGGATGCCGTGCCATTTGGCGTCATAGGCCTGGGGCAAATTAGTAAGCTCTCTTTCCTTGCGGCTCTCGTCAACTATGGAGAGGGTCACCTTGGAGGTGAAGAGGTCCTCCATCTTCATGGAGTCTAGTTCTTTGGTTTTAATGAGGGCCAGAACCACTATCTTATAGAGGCCGTTTAGCTTGGCCTCGCCTGAAAAGGTGGTGACCTGGGGCTCCAGGTCAGGGAAGCTCGAAAACTTCAGCTCTACTTTCAGACGAGTCTTTGGCATTTTAACGCACCATAAATCTGCAATTATATTTAAACAACTTTAACAAACTTTGAATTTTGAAGTTGACTTGGTTTTAACTTTAAAAGCAATAGAATAGTATTAGAACTTTAACGCTTGATTAGGTGAACGCAATATATTGGCAAATATTAAGGGAAATATTTACAATTAAAAGGCGTGCTAGCTATAAACATTAGCCCATAGCGCTACAATCGTCTAGGGTATGCTTGGCACAAAGTCCTGGGGACATGGTTATAGGGCCTTGGCTTTAAGACTTGAATTATGCCATTGCCTTTAGGACTTTTTGGAAAAGAGCGTAAAAGAAAGGTTTCAGGAAAATAGGCGCTTTCCTAAAGTGAGCCTATTGTAAGAGGCCTTTTCCAGCGTTTCCCAAACATTCTATAACGGAGATTTTGCTTTTGATAATATGCCTTTTAAATTTCCAT
>JAITJT010000077.1 GCA_031278795.1 Deltaproteobacteria bacterium
TACGGTTTGGGAGTAGATCAAGTAAACGCCAATTATGGCCGCCAGGCCGACCAAGGCGGCAACTACGTGTTTCGCTTTCATGGATCCTCTTGAAAATGCGCCCCGCCCTCCCAGGGGAGAGCGTGAAAGGGGGGCGGCTGGAAATCCCCATGGGGGTGTATGTTGTTTGAAGGGTTTTGCAGATAGCTAAAATAAAAAACAATAAAAAGGAAACATATAACCAAATAAAAAAACGGAAACATATAGACAAACAATGCAACAGAAACGAAAAAAGAAAAACAAAAGGCAAAAACAAAAAATAAAAAAACAGGAATAAAAAAATAGGAATAAAAAAATAGAACCATAAAAACTAGAAACAAAAAAAAATAGAAACAAAAAACAAAATCAGTAAAAATAAAAGCGGGAAATACAATAATAGAGCCTAAAAAGCGGTGAAACAAATTAAACAAATCATGTAAAAAAAACCTTGAAACAAATCAATGATTTACAAGAAAAAAAACAAAATCAATCAATCAATCAATCAATCAATCAATCAATCAATCAATCAATCATTTAAATTCTCTAAACGCCATTATAAAAATTATGTGAATGACGCCAGGTGAATTATTTCTCTTGCTTGCGTTATGTTTCAGATTAGAAAATGCTTCGTAAGTACGAAGCATCGCTTTCGCTTCTTTAAAGAAGCCTTAGTCAGCTCATGAACCAGGCATCTCCCACAGGGAGGCCGGGTTGGGGTGGTAGGACTGTGGTTCCCCTTGGGAGCTTAAGTAGAGCACCTTGTGTAAGAGGAGCTCCGAGAGGGCGTCTTGGGTCTCCTCTTCGCTCGCGTTGAAACGGGCTCTTATTTCTAGGATGGTGGGCCTCACCCCGCCCTCCACCAGCTCGGTCACCAGGATGTAAAGGGAGGTGGCGTGAACCGAGAGCTTGAGCTTGAATATCTGGGTGTCCATCATGGATTGGTCTTCTCCAAGACGAAGTCAAGGCCCAAGTCCGCGTTGGGGGCCGAGTGGGTGATGGCGCCAATGGATATGAAGTCCACGCCGCTTGCGGCGGCGTCCCGGACGTTTTCCAGGTTTATGCCGCCCGAGGCCTCGAGGAGGGTGAGCCTTTGGCCGGGGTGGTAGAAGGCCTCGGTTTGGATGAGGGCCTCCTTGAGGGCCAAGGGGTCCATGTTGTCCAGAAGGACAATGTCGGCTCCGCCGTCTAAAGCTTCCATTAACTGCGCCGAGGTGTCCACCTCTATCTCTATCTTTTGGCGGAAGTTGGCCTGGGCGAGCTTGAGGGCCTCTCTTATGCCGCCCGCGGCGGCTATGTGGTTGTCCTTGATGAGGATGCCGTCAAAGAGGGCCAGGCGGTGGTTAACGCCACCGCCGTGGAGGACCGCTTCTTTTTCCAATGCTCTAAGGCCCGGAGTGGTCTTGCGGGTGTCCAGGATCTTGGCTGGATAGCCCTCCACCTTGTCCACGAAGGCCTTGGTGTAGGTGGCGATTCCTGAGAGGTGCCCTAGGAAGTTTAGGGCCGTGCGCTCACCCGTAAGTATGGAGGCGGCGGAACCGGAAAGTGAGAGTACCGTCTCACCCATCTCGGCAGTGTCTCCGTCTTTTTTGAGGGCGTTTACCTCAACCGTTGGGTCTAAGATGGCGTAGACCTCTTGAAAGACCGAGACGCCGGAGAGAGTCATATGGGCCCGGGCCACCACGTTGGCCTTGGCTAATTGACCGTCTTTTATAAGGAGGGAGGTGGTAAGATCGCCAGGCCCAATGTCCTCGTGGAGGGCCAGGCGGATGAGGCTATGGAGGGAGTCCTTGGTCATGATGTGGGGGCGTCTCCTAAGAGGCCTCTGATGAGGGCCAGGGAGTTTTGGGTGGCGGCTAGCTTGAGATTGAGCTCAGTTAAGAGCTCCCTGGTCTCCTCCACCACCTCGGGCGGGGCTTTCTTGAGGTAGCCCGGGTTCTGGAGCTTGTTCTGGGCTTGGCTAATGTCCTTTTCCAGCTTGGAGAGCTCTTTCCCCAGCTTCGTCTCCTCGCTTTTAAGGTCAATCTGGCCGCCTAAGGGCGTCCAGACCTTGCCCCAGGCAAATATAGCCTCGGCCGCGTCCCGGGGCTTTAAGGCCTGATCCTTTACGGCCTCAATGGAGCTTGCCCCCATGAGCTTCAAAAGAAGGGGAGAGTGGGCCTCCACTAGGCTAATTAGCTCCGGAAGTGAGCTCCACACCTGGGGTTTGAGCTTGGCCCCGGGGGGAACCCTAAAGTCGGCCCGGGCCTGGCGCACGGCGCGGGTTAGGTCCATGAGATAACCAATCTGGCGCTCGGCGTCTGGGTCGTCATGATTTGGATTATGGCTGGGGAACTGTGAGAGCGCCAGGAGCTCGGATTGTCCCGGTATCTTTCCCCAGAGCTCCTCGGTCACAAAGGGCATGAAGGGGTGAAGTAGCGAGAGGGACTGAGAGAAGACCTCTTTTAATATGAGCTTGGTCTTAGCTGCCTCCTCCAGGTTCTCACCGTAGAGGACGGGTTTTATGAGCTCCAAGTACCAGTCGCAGAACTCGTCCCAGAGGAAGTGGTAGACCGTGTCCGCGGCCCGGTCGAAGTGGTAGTGGAGGAGCTCGTCCACCACAGTCTGGGTGCAAAGGTTAATCCGGCTCCTTATCCAGCGGTCCGGAAGGCTAAGATGAGTAGTGTCTCCACCTGGAGGGCTCGCGCCCTCCAGGTGGCTTAAGGTGAAGCGGGCGGCGTTCCAGATCTTGTTCACGAAACGGGAGAATCCCGCCACCCTGTCCTTGGATACTTTTAGATCCCTCGTGGTTCCGGCCTGGGAGGCCAGGGAGAAGCGGAAGGCATCCGTTCCAAACTCATCTATGACGCTAATGGGGTCTATGACGTTACCCTTGGACTTACTCATCTTTTGGCCGTGGGCGTCCCGGACCAGGGGATGGAGCACCACCTCGTGGAAAGGCACGTCCCCCATCATCTTGAGGCCCATCATCATCATCCTGGCCACCCAGAAGAAGATTATGTCAAAACCCGTGACCAGGACCGTGGTGGGGTAGTAGCGTTTGAGCTCCTTGGTCTCCTCGGGCCAGCCCAAGGTGGAGAAGGGCCACAGAGATGAGCTGAACCAGGTGTCCAAGACGTCCGGGTCTCTTTCCAGCTTGTTTTCACCGCAGTGGGGGCAGGTGACGGGGTCCTCTCTGGTTACCACCACCTGGTGGCAGTTCTGGCAGTACCAGGCGGGTATCTGGTGGCCCCACCAGAGCTGGCGGCTAATGCACCAGTCCCGGATATTGTCCATCCAGTCAAAGAAGGTTCTCTCCCAGCTATTGGGTATGAGCTTGACCCTTCCGTCCACAACGGACTCCTTGGCGGCCTGGGCCAAGCCTCCCGTCTTCACGAACCACTGCAGCGAGAGTAGCGGCTCAATAACCGTGCGGCAGCGGTAGCATACGCCCACGCTGTGCCTGAGGGGCTCGGTCTTGATTAAGAGCCCCTGGCTCTCCAGATCCTCCGCCACCTTCTTTCTGGCAACATCTCTATCCAGGCCCTGGTAACCCAGGGCCTCCTCGGTTAGGCGGCCGTCCTTGTCGATGGCCCTCACCATGGGTAGCTGGTGGCGCTTTCCAATGTGGAAGTCGTTTTGGTCGTGGGCCGGGGTAACCTTGAGGGCGCCGGTTCCAAACTCCAGATCCACGTAGCTGTCGCGTACTATGGGAATCACCCTATCAGTAAGGGGGAGTTTTACGAACATCTCACCCTTTTCCGGGTAGCGCGGATCGCTTGGGTTGACCGCCACCGCCGTGTCCCCAAAGAGGGTCTCGGGCCTGGTGGTGGCCACCGTGAAGTCCGGGGCCCCGTTTACGCCAACATATTTTATATAATAGAGCAGATCGTCGCGCTCCTCGTGCTCCACCTCAATATCCGAGATGGCCGTATGGCAGTGGGGGCACCAGTTGATGACGTAGTCGTCCCGGTAGATGAGCCCCTCCTCGTAGAGCCGCACGAAGGCCTCCCTCACCGCCTTGGTGAGGCCTGGATCCATGGTGAAGCGCTCCCTGGACCAGTCGCAGGAGGCGCCCATGCGCTTCAGCTGGCCTATGATCTTCCCGCCGAATTCCTCTTTCCACTTCCAGACCCTTTCCAGGAACTTCTCCCTCCCCAGCGCCAGGCGGCTCTGTCCCTCGCTTTCCAAAAAGCGCTCCACCACGGCCTGGGTGGCGATTCCAGCGTGGTCAGTACCAGGCACCCACAGGGTGTTGTCCTTCTTCATCCTGTGGAACCTTATGAGGATGTCCTGGAGGGTGTTGTCCAGGGCGTGGCCCATGTGGAGGCTGCCGGTTACGTTGGGGGGAGGTATTACTATGACAAAGGGATCCCCGGGGGCGTCCGGGTCGGCCCTAAAGGCCCCTCTGGACTCCCAGAGGGCGTAGATCCGGCCCTCGGAGTCCTTGGGCTCGAAACTTTTACTGATTTCTTGGGAAGACATGTTTAAATTCCAAACGCTTCATCGGCCCGGGGCTAGAAGGAGGAGACTAGCGCCTCCGGGGCCAAAAATAAGGCCCATTATATGGTTTTAGGGGTACAAAGGCAAATTATCTAAAAAGCGAAAGCGGCGCCAGTGAGCTGGAAAGTCGGGGTTTTAGGGCAACTCTCGTGAAAGTGGAGGGAGGATGGGGCACTTCCGAAAAGGGCGGCTTTCGTCACCAAAAGGGCTTAATCACTAAAGATCCATGAGATGCTAAGAGCCTAAAGTTAGAGCTTTTTTTAATCCAGGGAAGACCCTGGCTTATATAGTGGGTATTTCATTTTAGTGTGGAATATGTGGGGTAAGGCTCCAGTATCTGGAAAGAGGGGCTTTTTAAAAAGGGCGCCTCAAGGCTAGTTAGATAAAATACTTTAGGTGAATGATGTTTTTGGATGAGCCGCTCCAAACATCAGTGGAAATAGGCTAGAAAAAAGAAAAAAGCTTCCGGAGCTTTCCTGGTAGATTTTAGAAAGAGGTGGGAGTCGCCTAAAAGTTAGGGTGTTTAGCTGGGAGCGCTCCAGGTCCGGGGGCGCTTGTGGGCTATGGGGGGA
>JAITJT010000082.1 GCA_031278795.1 Deltaproteobacteria bacterium
GATTCTTGGGTATTTGTTTAAAAATGAGCGTGATGACGGCTAAAAATTCAATGCTAAAACTTGAAAAAGGTTTAGTTTGTTTGAAAATTGCAATTTGTATAAGGTGAAGACTTTTGATATGGCTGACACTAAGGAAGGATTATTGTTTTAATAGAAATATATTACACAATAAATATTACAGAAATCTTTGATTATCTTTTCCTTCACAAATTATTATGTGTAGATGAGTGATCTTATTATTTGAACTCTCATCTGAAAGAAGCATAAACTATCTAATCTCAAAACGCTGAGTTAAGGCAGTGTGAAAATTCTTCTCATTAAAAATTTTGGGAAATGTAGTTCCTTTGATATTATCTAATCTTATAAAGCTAATTCTGTCACTCATTGTATCGGTGAGATCTTCTTTTAGCTCAAAGTCATCATCTTCTTGATCATCATATTCTTTATGATATTTAGTTATTGTATGAAGTGCACGGATGCAATCATAACTATGAGTGGTTGCTATTAATTGGCTTTTTGTTTCATTAATTATTTCGTATAAAATTTGCCATAATATTGGAAAAAAATTGTAATGTAATCCGTTTTCTATTTCGTTAACTAGAAGTATTGATCCTGGTTTATAATATAAGTTTAATATGAGGTTAGCAAATTTATTTATGCTTTCACCTAGAGCAGCTAAAGGTATCATTATTTCTAAATCTAATTTTGAGTCAAATTTACAGTACAATGAAATTATATTTTTAACATCTAAAAGGTAAATATCAACAATTCGAGGCTCAAGTAATTGCAATAATTCTACAAATTTTTGTTTTGATTTGGTAAATACAAAATGACTATACCACTTACTAATTATCTGAGGTGGATATGTTAGATTTGAACAATAAAACAGCGAGTTGGTGAAGTTTTTAGGTATAACTAAACGTGGTACAATATTTATATATTTTTCATTTAATAAATAATGCGCTTCTTGAGTTTCGTCTTTACCATTCATCACTGTATTATATGTTACTTTTAATGCTTGGGGTAAGTTACCAAAATAATTATCTATAAAAAATTGTGGTAAATCAAATGGATTGTCTTTTATGTAAGAGGTAAAAGAGAAAGAATCTTCTTGGGTTATTTCTATAGTTTCTGAATTATTCTGAGAATCTGTTCGTGTTATAACAATAGAATTATTCATGTTACGGTTAGTAAATAAATGAGACCAAAGCCAGTCTGGAGAAAAGTTAAATGGCAATGATCTGGTCATACATAATCTTGAAAATATGTTAGGATCATTAATTTCTGTAAGTAGATGAATGCTTTCTAACAAGGACGATTTTCCAACGTTACTTTCCCCTGAGATGAGAGTGATTGGCTTCATGCCCTGTATAGAGATCTCTTTCAAACAACGGAAGTTTTGTATTTCTAATTTAGTGATCATAAATGGCTTCCAAAAAAACGTGAACAAATATGGATTATAATATATTCTTTATTCAAAACGTGTTAAAGTCAAATTTAAAAAAAAATTTGTTTAAATATGAAGTAGCGTGACTTATATTATATTGGTTTCGATATATGGCCTTTATCGTTAAATAATTCTTCCTGTGTAGTTAAAATTTAGTCTTCTAAATATGTTTTGATTATTTTTTTCTGTGAATAGGTGGATACTTTCCAACAAGGACGTCTTCCCAACGTTATTATTTCCTGAGATGAGGGTGATTGGCTTAATGCCTTCAAGGTAGAACTCTTCAAAACAGCGGTAGTTTTGAATTTTAAATTTAGTGAGCATAAATGGAAGCCAACCCTAGGACAAGAGCTAATGATTATAAAATATCCTAGCGGGAAAATATCTAAGAGTCAAATATTTTATGAAAAATTATAGTTTAAAATTCAAGCAGCCTAGCATATATTGTATGTGTTTCGTATATAAACAGTTGTTCTTAGAAAATTCTTTCTGTGTAGTTACACTTTTGCGCTTTTGACTACACTAGGCTATGAAACAAAATTTTCGACCTTACTAGCAAAACACATCAGTAGGTGCTAATTTCCAAATAAAGAGCCTAGAACCTTTTTCCCCCTTTTATGCGGATATTATGTTGTAACAAGCTCATAATTCTAGCTTTGCCCTGTCTCCTTTTTCTTAATTTTAATCTAGAGCGCATTATATTAATTTTGCCACAAACAGAACGATATTTATCTTTATCTTTGTAATATTCATGAGATGATTAAGATTTTCTTTTTAGCCCTCACACCGTATCTTTTTCTTGGGCTGCATTCTATAAAACCATGATACGTTATTTACAAATCATCAAAACACAATCACTCATAGACCAAAATATGCTAGCGATCCTTAAATTTCCTCAGAATGTTTTTGTTATTTCGTATAAGTTTTCCTCACGTTATCATCATAAAACAATCTCAAGAATCTTTATGACTCTTGATTTGTGTTCATTAATATTTAGGAAACTCTTATTTTTTGTGCTGCTTGAACAGGTGGGGCTTATAGGTGTGATGTGTTGATGATGGCGGGCGATTTGTAAAAGGAGGGTTCAGCGGCGAGAGCTTGTCGCTAAAGATTTTTAAGGGTTCTATCTAAAATTAAAAAAGCCAGGGCTGCCATGACTGTGATTTTTTACGATTTTTTCCGAAAAGTACGTATTATTTCTGGACTTTCAAAGCTTTTACCTTTCTAGCGGTAGATTTTGGGGTCGATCCCGTACTTTTTAAGCCGGTGATTCATGAGCTGTCTCGATATTCCCATCTTCCTGGCCGCCCTGGCCACGTTTCCGGCGCTGTCGGCTAGGAGTTTTTTCAGTTTGCGCTCTTCCTGCTGCACGCGGGTGAGGTAGCTTTCGTCCTCATCTTCGGGGATAGGGGAGAGGAGGCTCTTTGGATCTTCCACGACCTCGTCCTGGGGGAGGGCCTTGGGCTCAAGCTCTGAAGGGGCAATCTTGGAGAAGGTGCTTAACAGGGGCTCCTGGACATGCTTCAACATGATTACCGTCTCGTCCTTGGATAATTGGGCTAAGGCATCGGAGAGCATGTGTTCAAGCTCCGCCACGTTTTCTGGCCAGTTGTACTTCTTCATGAGATGCCAGAGGCGGCGGTCTATCTGGTGGCCCTGCTTTCCCAGGAGTTTGTTGTACTTTTTTATGAGAAAGTAGCTAAGGAGATAGAGGTCATCAAGGCGGTTTCTTAGGGGTGGGATGTCCACCAGAACCACAGCCACCTGTCTGTAAAGATCGGCTGAGAGCTCCTTGGATTTCACGAGCTCCAGGGGGCTGGAGCTAATGGAGGCGATAAGCTTGAAGTCCAGCTTTTCCTTGGCTATGGAGCCTATGCGAGAGGCCTTCATCTCGCTTAGGGCCTTGGTGAGTTTATCCTGCAGGTTCAAGGGCATGGAGTCCAGCTCATCTAAGAAAAGGGTGCCTCCATTGGCCTCGCTCAGCATGCCAGGGCGGTCTATGGCCCCGGTGAAGCTTCCCTTGGTGGTGCCAAAGAGGAGGGACTCCATGAGGTGTCCGGGGATGGAAGCGCAGTTCACGCTGAGGTAGGGATTTTTCCGCCTATCGGACGTCTGGTGGGAGAATTTGGCCAGAAGCTTTTTGCCCGTGCCAGGCTCCCCTGAGATGAGGATGGAAAAGGAGTTAGCCGCGTTTGACTTGACTTGCTCCAGGGCTTTCAGGAAATCGGCGTTTTTTCCCACAATATTCTGGGTGGGATCGCTGATGGGGAGGTAGCCTGGCCAGATGAGGGGAGGGGAGCTGGAGGCGCGGGCCTGGGTGTCCCCCACCAGGGGCTGGGTGAAGCAGATGGAACCTGTGACCACCGAGTCCTCAAAGATGGGATAGACCCAGTAGGCGGCGTTCACCAGGCGGCCCTTGTAGGTTTTGTAGGAGTATACGTAACCAAGGATGGGTTTGGCCATCCTCTGGCAGACATACATGATGTTTGGGCCGTTGAGGGGAACCAGGGCCTCAATCCAGCGGCGTCCCAGCATCTCCTCTGGGGTGATGCCATCGATTTCCGAGTGAGCCTTGTTGTAGTACACAATTATCCCAGAGGCATCGGTTATGATGATGCCCAGGGGCAAATCGTCAAACATCCGCTTTATCTGTTCCGGGTTGAGGGCGAAGGTTTTAAAAATTTCATTCAGGTACGCGGTGTTATTTTCATTGGCTGTGTCTGTCATTTGGATTTTCCAGTTTTGTCTATTTTAAGGTATTTAGCCGCATAAGTCAACACCATAGCTAGATTAGTAGTGTATATAGCAATATTTACATCTATATATGGATAACAGATAAAAATGCTGAAAAAGGGGGATCTTGGCTAAAAGGAGGGGGCTTTCAATTTTTTTCGAGCCTAGAGAGGGAGGGGGAATTTTGAGGCATATATAAAGAGAATGAGGAAGCTTCTTGGCTAAAGAGTTATTGGATTATATTTATCCTTTGGAGATTGCTTTTTTATGGAGAGATATATCAGCGAATTTGGGAGAATAGCACTTTTTAGGCTAGCTAAGTATATCCATATATTATTCTTTGGATTATTTTCCTTATACGCCCCGAGAGGGCGGCTAGTTAAAAACTCTCACCTATTTTTCCAAAAGTCTCCGCCTCGAAAAAATCAAATCCTCAAAAAAAATTTTTTTTCTCCCCAAAAAAAAATACCTAAATTTGTGGTATAATAGATGTAGGTGATGGAGCTCATCAACAAGGCCAGATTTTTTTAACCTTGGACTTGGACTTTACCTTATCCTTGAATTTACTTGGGGCGTAACGCTAAAAGCTGCCTTTTGTAAGGCGTATTTTATCCGCAACTTGTTTGGGACAGTTCAGTACAACAATATTCAAGCTCAACTTCCAAGAGTTCTTCTAAAGCTAACGCGGATTTCTAAGCTTTCCGCTCCATCTTTCACAAGCGGCGTAAAAAAAATTTCCACCCACCCAGAAATCGCTTGAAATATAAGCGACAAAATATGATAACGGTGAAAACTCTTTGAATTTCTTAGTTCAAACATTTTTTTTCTCTAAATTGAAGAGCGCGTAAACTGGCGCCCCCTTTTTGATTTGTTCAATCTAAATCAGTAATAAGCCAGAATTTATAGGCATTTTTAAGATGCGCGCTTTTTTTACGTCATAGCGCCATACAAAATGACGCGGGATTATCAGGGATATTTATTTATTTTAGTTGCATTTTTGCCCTTTAAAAATTTTCAAAATATGCCATAGAGATATTTTAGAGACAGGTTTTGAATCTTTGGAGTTTTTTTAGGATTTAATTCTTGCCAGGCCACAACTGCGCCTAAAAATTGCTTCGCGTTTAGCATTAATCAAATTTATTTGAAATATGACATAAGCTTTTTTGTACCCAAAATTAAGTTAATAGGAGACGAGATATGTTGTTTTTAGTCCTTTTGTTTATGACCGTAGCCTTCCTTTTCCCTCTTTCCAAAGGAGCTCACGCCTTAAGCGTTTCACCTCACAGGATCGAGGGTTTTACCTTCAGGGGCCGAAACAGGGGCCGAAAACCCATCATCAAGGATGACAAAGACTACACCGTGGAGAAGGTGGAGCTCGTGATAGACGTTGTGGGGCAGATGGCTACCGTGAACCTCAAGCAGGTTTTCAAAAATATCACCAAAAGCGATATTGAGCTGGACTTCTTAGCGCCTCTTCCCAACAACGGCGTGGTTTCCGGACTCACACTCGTGGTAAACGGCCATGAGCTTGTGGGAGATATCTACGAAAAGGATCGCGCGGAAAAGATTTACGAAAATATTGTGAGAGAGTTAAAGGATCCGGCGCTCATCGAATACGCGGGTACCGGGCTTTTCCGGGCCAGGATTTTCCCAATCCCAGCCGGGCAATCCAGCTCTTTGGAACTTAGGATGAACTACCTCTTAACCAAGGATGACGGAAGGGTAGAGCTAAACTTCCCCCTCTCCACGCCCAATACGGCCAAGCGCACTATCTTAGAGCAGGATGTCCTTGTGAACATAAAAAAGGTCCCCGCGCTGAGCGCGATCTTCTCACCCAACCCGGATTTGGAGATAGAGCGTGACGAGGATGGAGGGATGGTCAAATGCAACTCCAAGGACAGCCTGGGATTGGACAATATCCAGCTCTACTACCAGACGGAGAGCATAGGTATGGGGGCCTTCATGGTGAGCCACAAAAAAGAGGACGATGACGGGTTCTTCATGTTCCTAGCCGAGCCCCAGGCTCAAAGGATGGACAAAGAGCTCCCCAAGACGGTGATTTTTCTCCTGGACACATCCGGCTCCATGTCCGGAGAAAAGATACGGCAAGCCAGGGAGGCCGCGCTCTTTATCCTCTCCCGGCTTAGCCCCATTGATAGCTTCAACCTCATTAGCTTTTCAGACACGGTTACTCCATGGATGCCGGAGGTTCAGGAAATGACCAATCAGAACCGAAAAAGCGCCGAAAAAATGGTCAACAACATAAGGGCTATGGGGGGCACTTTCTTAAGCGGAGCTATTGAGGCCGCCTTGAAGATGGTAAAGGCTGACCAGCCCACCTATATCTTGCTTCTAACCGATGGTCAGCCCAACATAGGAAACTGCGACGAGTCGGGCCTAATTGAGCTGGTGGAGAAAAAGAATCCGGAAAAGAGCGCCAGGGTCTTTTCCTTTGGTGTGGGTTATGACGTCAATTCCCGCCTCTTGGACAGATTCTCCTCATCCGCGGGTGGCACCACCGTGTTCGTCTCCCACGGGGAAAACCTGGAGGGCAAGGTCAGTTCCTTTTTTTCCAAAATCAACACTCCGGTGCTCTCTAGGCCGGTTTTGAGCTCGGATTTGGACATAATCCAGGTGCTACCAACTACTCTTCCGGATATCTTCACAGGCGGCCAGCTTATCGTGGTGGGCCGCTACCCGCGGGGGGGTAAGGCCTCTTTCACCTTGAAGGGGAAGGAAGGGACGGATGAAAAGGAATTTAGGTTCAATTTCCACTTAGAAGAGGGGGAAACCAGCTCAGGCGGCTTCATTTCACAGCTTTGGGCCAACAAGCGCATAGGGGAGATTCTCGATCAGATAGATTTAGGGATTGGTGCCGCCGCTACCCAAGAAGGGAAAGACGAGCTCACAAAAGAGCTCATAGAGCTATCCAAGACCTACGGCATCCTCACCCCTTATACCAGCTACTTGGCGGCTGAGGATGAGGATCTAAACCATGAGGGGCATAACGCCAGGACAGCCAAGAGCCTCGAGAACCTCTCTTTCGCCCACGGCAAAGTGGGAGCCCTCCAGAGGTCAATTAAGAGATCTTTTTCTGACATGACCCACAGGGCTAGACCCGGTCTTGAGCTCTTTGACCTTGGCGAAACCGATGAGCCAGGTCCAGTGGACTTTTGCCTGTCGCAACCTATGCCTGTAAGTGGCATTACTAGGAAAAGAAAGCCCGTGGATCCTAAGGCGCCTATTGTCTTGGGTGGTAGAGGCTTTTTTGAAAAGAAAGGGGTGCTAATTGAGGGATCTCTTAGTAAAGATGAGATAAAGGGAGCGCGTGAGGTGAAAAGATTCACCGAGGAGTTCTACGCCCTCAAAAAGAGCCTTCCTTTACATGACTACGTCTTCTTGAGGCAGCTAAAACCCATCATCTTCAAGCACAGTGCCAAGGTGTACAAAGTGCTCGTCAACTTTTAATTAACATTTCCAAAAGATTTGCCAATCTTAGCCACTTGTCACAAAAATCCAGTTTTGTATGAGTGGCTTTTTTTTTCTTTAGGTATTGTGGTGAGCCTTGGGATTATTAGGTGGTATTAATCGTTTTTCGATTATATTAGTCAGGATCATTTATTTTCTAAAAATTTCCCAAGCCAACACCCTGGGGGGGTTTGGGGGCTTGTCCCATAGAGGATCCCGCATAGGGTCTTGAATGTTGGCCCCTGGGAACTAAAGAGTCCGGATATCTTAAGATGCAGTTCTTGCACTAGTCGGGTTTTCACTTATTGAGAAAATAAAAAGGGGGGCCAGTGAAATCTGGCCCCCCTTTAGTCGTGTTAATAGCGAAAAAATATGTCGTTCAAGCGTGGAATCATTTGCCAAAAAGATTCACCATAATGATGGAGAAATCTTAATGAATAGAAGAGAATGTTCCTCTAAATCACCAGAGCAGCAACAATTTAGAACTAAAGATACCTTTTCTTGGGCTACCTTCTTTTGGAGCTTTTGGAGCGGCCGCTGGTCTGTTTGGATTTGGATTTAACGTTTCTCTTGGAAGTCTTTTTCTTGACCGGGGCCTTGTAGCTAGCCTTGGGGATATTCCCCATGGAGGCCAGAGCCTGCTTCACGGCGCCGTTGGTGGCCGCCATCTTCATGCTGTCCGAGAGAGGGGCGGCGGAGGCATCCTCGAAATAGCGCCTCCCGCCCACAAAATATGGGCCGTAGTCGATGCCGAAGGCCGCTGTCTCGGATACAAACTTCAGCCTGGAGGATGACAGGAGGAAGTTGCCGTTTCCCGTGTAGATGCCTAGGAGGTATTGGCTCTCGTTTCTGGGATTGCGGTACACCAGGATGTCTCCTGGCCTCAGGGATTCCTTGGAGACCGAGGTGCCGCTGGAGAGTATGCTCTTGGCGTTTTTAGGGAAGATGGAGGCGCCTACGCTACTGTAGACGTAGCTCACGAAACCAATGTCGTCAAAGCCGTTTTCCGGGGTCATGCCACCGTCCAGGTAGGGTCTTCCGGTGAGGCTGTAGGCGGTGGTGAGGAGATTGGTGGTGAGACCGTTGGCGCTTTTAAGCCTTTTGCTGGTGCTCGGGGCGTCGTCCCTGTAGTACTTGGAGGAGGTGGAGGCCACGGCGGATGACTTGGAGCTGTAGCCAGTTTCCTTCAAGAGGCTTTGGCCGGCGTTTCTCGTGGATAGTGTCCCGTTTAGGCCGCGGGCCGCTACTTTGGGGTTAATCAGAGTCTCCTCATCTTCTTCGAAGGATTTTTCTTCGTTTAGGTAGGGAGGACGCTCTGCTTCCAAATAGGGATCACTGAGGGAGGTGTATTGGCGTGGGGTGGCTTCCTCTTGGTTCCTGGGAATTACGCTGGAGCTTCTGAGGAGGCTGAGCTCGCCCGAGAGGGAGTTTCTGTCCTGTTGGGGAGCCTGGACCGTGTTGGTTCGTGTGTCAACGCTCCGCTTGGCCATGTTTTCGTGGCAGGCGGTGAGCGTGAAGATTGCGGAAATGGAGATAAATACCAGAATGTTCACTGGGGTTAAGAGCTTTGTGAAGAACTCTCTGTAAATAGACATGTAAAGGCCTCCTAAGCGGGCACCATGAGAGTTATGGTTCCCCGGGAGAGATATCTAGGCGGAGATTCTTTATCCGCCTGGAACAGCTTGATTCCTCCTTGTTTGCGGATTTCTCCGCACTGGCCGCTCGAAGCGTCCAATTTTTCGATATTTTACGGCCTCGAAAAAACGGCCAGGTGAAGCTGCCAATACCCATAGAGGCAGCCTAAGAGAGTGAAGAAAAAAAAGAAAGAGCTAGAACAATAAGCAATAAACAATGAATTTACCCTGGAAGTCTTGCCCAAAAGATCTTTTTACCCAGGGTGAACGGAAAAAGAAAAGATGTTATACATTTTAGTGGTATTTTTTTTCAAGTCAAGAAAAAAAAACAAAAACCTAGGCCCCCGCGGCAAAAGGCCTTATGTATTAGCCGTTTTGTATGGGGGAGAGGCGTAGGGAATATGAAATTAGTAGGCGATAGTTAAATTTTTTTACTTGTGTATTGCTAACCTTTTATGTGTGTTAATTTTCTCTTTTTAATGTGCCATTGTAGGTCTCTTAGCGGCTTAAACGCTTAACAAAAAGGAAATTGTTTTAGCCAAAAGCACAACCAAAGACCAAAAAAAGCTTTAAATGAGCTTAGTACAATATCTGCTGCTTGATAATTTTTTAGTGACAAATTTTCCCGAATTTTCCGATCCAGGACATTAAAACAATAAAGAGAGGGGCTGTCAAGGAAAAAGTTGTTGTTTCCATAAAAAAAGCTACCAGCGCTAGGGTTTGGGCCCCCAAATCCTTCCCCTGGATCCCCAGAGGCCCTTTTGGGAAGCTATCACTTTGGCTCTATAGGGCCTTTAGGGAAAATGGAAATCACGCTTAATAGTGGAGCTAATAAATGTGAAAAAGCTGTAAGGCGCTTGGGATTTTTGTGAGTTACGCGGGAAATTTTGCTCTCTAGGGAATAAATATCAGGATGGAAAGGCACTTTAAAACAAAATACAAATTTGTCTTGGGAGAGTGATTTCTAATTATGAAAAAGAAAAAACTGGAAGCAATTTGTGAATTTTTTTACTCTTCTGTTGAGGATGGTTTATGGTGAAAAGTCCTTTTCCCAAAATCTTTCTCCAAAAATTTAAGGGGCGTGACAGTGGTTTTTGGGAAAATAAATCTTGCCTTAGGCACTTTCTAGGATGTCTTTAGGACTTAGTTCAACGTGTTCGATAGTTATGGGCTCCCCTTTAGCCGCCAGGGTGAAGATGTGCTTATCCATAATTAGGCTCTTGAAGTACCAGCTGTCCCCCAAGACCTCGAAGCTCGGAAAGTCCAGGGGGCTCACTGGAAAGCTTCTGGGATCCAGGTGGAAACCTAAGCCGGTGGCCTTCATGAGGGATTCTTTGCGGGTGAAGACGCTAAAGAAGAAGAGGGGCTCGGTGAGCCTCTCTTGGTTATCTCTATATTCATCCCCGGTGAAAATTCTTTTGGCTATGGCCTTATAGTTAAGCCCTCTTTCCAGATTTTCCATATCTAGCCCGTGGGGGATGTCCGCGACCGACAGGGCCGCGTAGTCACCGGAGTGGCTCAGGCTGAAGTGGGGGAAGAGAGCGATAAGCTCCAAGCGCCCGTAGGGGCCCAAGAGCAACTCCTCGTCAGAGGTGACCCCCAGGGCGTGCCTGAGGAGCAGCCCCGCGCTTAGGGATCTGAGCCTGTCTTCTATTTTTAGGTATCTTAGGGTCTTTTTTTGGCGGGAAGGGGTGACAAGTTCCAGGGCTTCATGAAAATAGGGTGAGAGTAGCCCGGTTTTGAGGGTGAAGAGTCTAATTGGCAACGGCGACCTTGGTGTAGCGTTTGAGGAAGTTTTTTATGTAGGGGTCATGGGAGGCTAAATGGTCCTCCAGGGTGCCCCGGGCGTAGAGTTTCCCGTGATTGAGGATGATTATGTCTTTGGAGAAGCGGTTGGCCACGGCCACGTCGGTGGTGGCCAGGAGCATAGATGCCCCTAGATCCGCGGAGAGCTCGTTTAGGAGGCGGATTATGGAGCTACTGGTTATGGGATCTAGTCCGGCGGTGGGCTCGTCGAATATGGCGAGCTCGGGCTTCACGATGAGGGCCCTGGCAATGGCCGCCCTTTTCTTCATGCCTCCGGAGAGGCTGGAGGGGTTCAGATCGGATGCCTTCTCGAGCCCCACCTTCTCGAGCATGGCCTTTATCTCGGAAGGGGTAGCGGTCTTCTCCGTCTTCAGCTTGTCCCTCACGGACTCGTAGCTGGCCAAGAAGAGGTTTTCCCCCACGTCCATGCTGTCAAAGAGGGCCCCGGCTTGAAACTGCATGCCCACGCGCCTTCTCAGGCGCTCCAGCTTGGTGAGGTTAAGCCGCGAGATATCCTGGTTAAAGAGTAGCACCTCACCACTGTCAGGCGGGATGAGCCCCACTATCACCTTCAAAAGTGTGCTCTTGCCGCAGGCGGACTCCCCCACTATGGAGAGCTTGTGCCTTTTGGGAAGCCTCAGGCTGAAGTTTTCTAAGATCTTCTTCTCCCCGAAACTAAGACTTACATCCTTGAGCTCCAGGACGCACTCATCTTCTTGGGGTACTTCTTTTTTCAGGGGAATGGCCAATGATCTGCCTTTAAGCTAAAGGGATTGTTATCAGCTTTCTTTTCTAGCCTAGTATTTCGTGTCTTATCGAATCTTGTCTCTTTTTATCCAAGGGCGCCCATGGCTTTGGGAGCTAAGCTTACAATCAGCTATGGAAGATACGCGACATGACTGCATTTGAGACAAGTTAAGCCTATATTTTGACCGGGCGCAAAAAAACCTTGGAGCCAGTGAGAGCCTAAGTGAGGTGCAGTCAGCTATTCTGCTTTTCTTCCTCAAAGAGCTTTTCTATCTCCTCTTGGGTCATGCCGCCCAGGGTGGGCCCCTGGAGGGTGATGGCTTCCTTGGAGGCCTTTTTTAGCTTTTTGGGGCTCTTGGGGGGAGCGGGCTCTTCCTTAGGGGCCTTTGCGGCTTTTTCCATAGCTTCCTCTTTTTGGTCCTTTTTCGAGAAAGCCGACTTATCCTTTTTCCCGGCGGCCCTCCTTAGATCCTTGGGGCTCTTCCTCTCTCCTTGGAACTTGGCGGGTTTCTTGAAATCTGATGGGCCTCCCCTCTTGGGGCCCATCTCTTTTTTGGGAGCCGGGCTTAGGCGCTTCTTGATGTCCTTGAGGAGTTCGTTCACGGTTCCTATGGAACCGTGAACCTTGGTGAGCCTCTGGCCGCAGAGGTCGTCAAAGGAGGCCGCCTCGAAGAGCTTGGTCACGGTTTCGGTGAAATTCCTGGAGTAGGCGCTAAGGAGCTCGTTTATTATCTCCTTTTTGTCCTCTTCCAGATCCAGTTCCAATAGCTCCCTATTGACGTTTAGAAAGCAGTTCTGGAGGCTCTCCGAGAGATCTAGTATCTTGGCCGCGCTCTCGCTTAGGAGCTGTTTGGCCTCCAACAATCTCTCCATGGTGACGGGTAGCTCGCGGTCGAGAGCCACGTCCAGCTCGGTGAAGTTTATCTGGAGAACCCGAGGAGCGGAGTTGTGGTCTCCGTATCTACCGTGGCCCCGGCTAGGACCGTGATTCGCCCCTTGGATTGGGGCCCGGTTTGGTCCGCGGCCTGGGGCCCGGTTAGGTCCCCGGCTTGGTCCCCGGCCAGAATCATTGTGGAAGCCGAAATCCCTCCTCCCCCTAGGGGGAGCTCCTCCCTCCATGGGCCTTCTCCTTTTATCCTGGGTGGGCGGCTTGTGACCCCCGGAGCGGCTGTTCTTTTTGAAGTCCTGGTTCTTGGAGGTGCCTTCCCGGGTCCTGGGGTTGTGCTTGGGAGCTTTCCTTTGCGGCTTGGGCCCGTCCTCTGGCCTCTTGTAATAGACGGTGCCGTAAGGCGTGTCAGCCTTGTCGTAGTCGCTCAGCTTGTTTTTCCTAGGCGTTGGCACTGCCTTCTCGGGAGCTGGTTCCTTGGGGGTTCTATCTTGAGCTTTGCGCCTCTTTATTTCGGTCATGATATCTCTTTGATTGTGGAAGGCTAGGCCTTCAGAATTTCCATGGTGATAGCATAAAATTAAGCCAAGCCGCAAGTTTTCTAAGTTTGCGGCTTTTTAGCTAACACCCTTACGCGGCTAGGAGAATGCCGCTTTTGACCTTGTCGGCCGCGTCTTGGCTTACGAGAATTTTTATTATCTCCAAGGCGAAGTAGGGAGCGGTTCCCGGGCCCCTGGAGGTGGTTATGTTGCCGTCGGTTACCACAGGATCCGTTAGTTGGATAGCCCCGGTGAGCTTGGACTGGGCGTCCGGGGCGGGGTAGGAGGTGGCTTTCTTGCCGTTAAGGAGCCCCAGGACCCCAAACACCGCCGGGGCCACGCAGATGGCCGCCAGCTTCTTTCCGGCCTTCGCGGCCTCGTTTATGAGATTCATGAAGTCCTTGTTCTCCAAATAGGCGAGGGTTCCGCCGGCGATTACCAGCATGTCGTAATCCTTGTAGTTTATGTCCTTCATGAGGCGGTCGGCCTTAACTTCCAGATTGTTGGCGCCTTTCACGCTTAGCTCAGGGTTAACCGAGACCAAATCCGTCTCAATGCCGCCTCTCCTCATGAGATCCAGGGGGGTTATGGCCTCCACTTCTTCAAATCCGTTGATGATGAATAAAGCTGCTTTGGGCATTTTACTATCCTTTTAAGTGTAATTTGTGTATATTGATATTAATAGTATGTATATCTAAAAAAATAACATATTTATAAGAATCAGATGACTATAAATTCGCTAATACTAAAGACCCTAATTTAATGATGCCTAAAATCGAAAACCTCTGGAACGCCTAAGTTAAAAAGTAGGTGAAAAGTCCTAGGGGGACTAGTGAGCGAAAGCTTGTGCCCTCAGGCGGCCAGGAGTATGCCTCCCTTGACCTTGTCAGCGGTTTCTTGGTTCACCAGGATCCTGATGAGCTCGAGGGCGAAGAGGGCGGAGGTGCCCGGGCCCCGGGAGGTGGTTATGTTGCCATCGGTCACCACCGGGACCTTGAGGACCTTGGCGCCTTCCAGCTTGTCCTCGGCCCCTGGGTAGCAGACGGCTTTTTTGCCTTTGAGGAGACCCAAAATGCCAAAAACTATGGGGGCCACGCAGATGGCGGCTAGTTTCTTTCCGGACTTTGCGGCGTCGGCGATTACATCCATGAAGGGCTTGTGGTCCGCGTAGGCCGGAGTGCCTCCGGGGATTATGAGCATGTCATAGTTTTGGGCCTTGATGTCCTTGAACAGCTTGTCCGCCTTCACCTCGATGTTGCTTCGACCCTTGACGCTAATCCCGTCGGAAAGCGAGACAATATCGGTTTGAACACTGGCCCTTCTCAAGAGATCGGCCACGGTGATGGCCTCAATCTCTTCAAAGCCGTTTATGATGAAAAGCGCTGCTTTTGGCATTTTTTATCTCCTCATGGAATAATTGACTAAAAAACAGAATATATAAGTAATATTAGATATAGTACAGCTTAATGATTTATTTATTATAAAATTTAATATCAAAGAATAGCTAGAGCTACCGTGGCCGCAGCTTAGCTGTTTTTACGATTTTGGAAGTCTTCCTTAAGCATTATAGGGTAGGAAGACCTTGAAAGCAATTTTTCACGATTGTCGTGGCACCCCTAAAAAAGCCAAGCTCCCCCACCTTATTTATAGCGTGAAGAGGGCCCGGAGAGCGCCTGGCAAGGGCTTGGAGAGCCTATAAGGAGGCTAAATAATGGAGAAAATCTCCTTTGTTGGCGTTTTTTTGTCACTTTCGTGATTTAACTAAAAAAAAGAGCTGGGGGATTAGCATTTGGACTGGATAAAAAAATCTACCCCAAAGTGGATTAGCCCTTTGACGGTTTTAGATTTTCATGAAGGGGAGTTAAGTGGAAATATCTTGATTTAGCCAGAAAATGTGCCTAAATTCTTTGGAATATTTCCTCCCCTTGGGCCTGAGATGAGCC
>JAITJT010000090.1 GCA_031278795.1 Deltaproteobacteria bacterium
CGAAAATGGCGGTAAGAACGACTTGTCCAACTTGGTCCCTACCTGCCGCGAGTGCAAGCGGAAGAAGGGCAAGCGGACAGTGGAGGATTTCCTCAAAGATGAACCCGACAAACTCCAAATAATCAGAGATCAGCTTGCTCTCCGTATTAAGCGCATAGAAGATAGGCGCACCAGCACAAGGGTTTTGGTTAAAAGGCTCGCAAAACTTGGATTTCCCGCGAGCTTTTTGATGGAATCAATGTTGGAGGATCCAGCTAATACCTAAGAGCAAAAAAATCCTAAAATCCATAGCTCACGCTTTTCTAAAAGAAATGGATGTGCTGTCAGCGTGTCGAACATGCTCTTTATTTGCCCATACCATCTTTGGCTAGCGCTTTCGCTTTTTGTTCATAAGCTAGAGCAAGCTTAAACATCAGGGGAAATTTAAACATCAGGGCAAACTAAAAAATTCAGATAGCGGTGTTTTTAATTGAAGTTTTGTGAATATTTTTGATGTATTATTGTAAACAAGAACTATTTTATATATAATTTTGATTTATATAGATTATTTTTTGAGATTAGCGCCCTTTGCTTTTGGAATATATGCTATATATTTGGTAGCAAAGCTTAATTTTTCCTTTTTATTGTAGATTGCTTAGCTATCTTCCATTTTATGGGGAGGATTATATCTAGGGCACCTTTCGAGTTTTTTTAGCAATAGCTGGGTTTTCTCACAAAATCGCCCAAAAACATTTGGGATCCTAGCGTTTTTTTGCTAAAGTATTTTGAGGCCCCCCAAGTGAGAGCGAGGGGGCTTAACGCTGAGTTAACGGGCAGGTTAAAATCGGCATCATTTTTCTTCGTGGAGGAATAAGCTCCAAAGATATTAGGATCATTATGTCAACACACTGCCCACTCCAAATAATTCCGGGCCTAGCCCCGGAGGCCCATCTTAGGAAGCTTTCCAGGAGGGCCCCATCCCTTTCCACCCTCACAGCCTTTCTGTCTTCATCTCTCCTTCTCTTCTTCTTCTTCTTTCCCAGCACCCCATCCTTCGCCCAGGGCGACCGCATAGCCGCGGCCTCGTATCCTGTTTGGCTCTTCACCCGCTACCTCAACGACGGCAGGAACTACTTCAACGTGGAGCTCATGACCAGCCCGGAAACGGGCTGCCCCCACGAGTTTAATCCCAGGCCTAGGGATCTGGAGCGCCTCACCCAGACGAAGATAATGGTGGAAAACGGGGTCAACCTGGAGGTGTATCTGGAGCGGGCGCTGAGGGTGGCGCCACCGGATATCTTCATAATAGATGCCTCCGCCGGGGTTCCCACGCTGCTCACCAACTATGGAAGGCTAGCGGTTCCCGGGGATCCACCCAAAAACACCCTGGATCCCAACCCCCATATCTTTCTCTCCCCCAAAAACGCGTCCCTCATGACGGCAAACATCGCCAAGGCCTTAACCGAGAGGGATCCCTCGGGATCCGTCCACTACCAGGATCGCCTGGAGCGTTTCCAGGCCTCCATGACCACTTTGGAAGAGGAGATACACTTCTTCAGAAGGACGCACCGGGGCTACAAGGTGGTAACCAGCCACGGCTTTATGGACTATCTAGCCCAGGAGATGGGCATACTGATTGTCGCGGACATCGAGCCGGTGCCGGAAGTGGCGCCGTCTCCGGCGAGACTCAAGGGTCTCACCCAGATAATACGCCAGGAGGGCGTCTCGGCCATATTGGTGGATCCAGAGGCCAACATCAACCAGGCCAAGACCCTGGGCGCTGAGACGGGCATCCCGGTGGCCGTGGTGGATCCAGCCACCTCCGGAACCTCTGACCCGCCCGTGGATTATTACCAGCAGGTCATAAGGGCGGATATAGCCATGCTATCCAAGCTCTTTCCGGTTAATGCCTCTGGTAACTAAAGTTCTAAGCTAATTTTAAGTTAGAGCTTCTGGAATTGTCTTATTTAAAGCTTATCCGGAAGGATTAGAGTTTTTTCAAAACATCCAAGCTATAATATATTGTTTTATTGGTCTCGCTTCTCCTTTAAGTTACAATAACTCAAAGGGAAATATTTCATAGAGGATGTTTTTCCTCCGCACATTACCTTTGTCTTAAAGGCCAAGTCTCAATTTTTGATTTCACTAAGGATGCACTTATGCTTGAACCAGCAAACATTAGCTCTCCCCCACTCTCGCCAGGCTCTGGGGAACCAGCCCCGGCAGTGGTCATCAAGGACATGGGGGTCTCCTACGGGCGCTATGACATCCTCAAGGATGTGACAGCTACCATTCCCGACAAGAGGCAGACCGTGATAATCGGCCCCAACGGGGCCGGTAAGAGCACCTTGGTCTTGGCGCTCTTGGGAGAGGTTCCCCACAGTGGGCTTATACAGTACTCCAAACCCAAGCCGGTCTTAGGATACGTGCCCCAGCGCCTGGATTTTGACAGGCACTTGCCTCTCACGGTGCTGGAGTTCATGGCCTTAGGACGCACCGCCTGGCCACTGTGGTTGGGGGTGCCCAGGAGGGTCACCAAAAAGAATTTGGAGTACCTGGAGATGGTGAGGGCCACCAACCTTATCCACCGGCCGCTGGGCTCCCTCTCCGGAGGGGAGACCCAGCGGGTCTTCCTGGCGCGGGCGCTTATGGAGAATCCCGACGTGCTCATATTGGACGAGCCGGCCAGCGGGGTGGACGTCTACGGGGAGAAGCTTTTGTGCGAGATCTTGGATAGCTTCAAACGGGACTTCACCATAGTTATGGTGTCCCACGACCTCTCCACGGCCAAGGCCCATGGAGACTGGATAATATGCCTCAACAGGAGCGTCATCTCAGCCGGGCCTCCGGAGAAGATCTTCCGCACAGATATCATCTCCCGCGCCTTTGGGCTGCACCTTGGCCCGGTCTTTGAGGAAGACGACAAGCTCTTAACTGAGAGCGACACTAGCTCACAGAAGCACTGAATTAAAAAGACGAAAAGCGATCGGAAATTTACCTTAAGAGCCTAAAACATAGTTAACAAATCCAAAAAGGATTCAAACAAAAATACCTCACGGGGAAATACCATGCTTGAGAACATCTACGGTTTCATGGGCCTTTTTTATGAGTCGGGATTCATGCAGCGGGCGGCCTTCGCCCTCTTTTTACTCTCATTCGCTGCCTCTGGCACCGGAGTGCTGGTGGTGAGCCGGCGCATGGCGTTTTTTCCGGACGCTGCTGGGCACACTATCTTTGGTGGCCTGGCCCTGGGCCTCATCTTTGGACTCCCCGTGGACATCGTGGTGTTAGTCTTCGGCGTGCTCATTGGGCTCCTCATAATTTATGTGGTGAGGCACAGCACCTTGGCATCGGACACGGTCATTGGTTTGATATTCTCCGGCGGGGTGGCCTTTGGGCTAGCCCTGGTGAGCCGCTACCCGGAGGCCCAGTCCAAGATAAACCGCTACTTCCTAGGCGACATCATGACCGTGAACGACAATGAGATAGTGCTACTTATAATTTTGGCCATTGTGTCACTTTTGTTCTTCATCTTCCTCTACAACCGCCTCATGCTCTCCTGTGTGTCTCCCGCCAACTACCTCAAGAGCGCCGCCCCTGAGTATCTCTTTGGGGCTTTCCTGGCCTTTGTGGTGGTCATAAGCGTCCAGGTGGTGGGCGTCCTCCTGGTGACCGCCCTCTTAATCGCCCCGGCCGCGGCAGGTAGGATCCTGGCCCCCACCGGCAGGTGGATGTTCTGGATTGCCCTGGCGGTCTCCTTGGTTTCTGGTCAGCTGGGCCTCCTCATCGCCTACCAGCCCCAGGTCAACACCACCCCTGGAGCCACTGTGGTCTTCATCTCCATCGTGATATTCGCCCTATCTGTTTTGGGGAAAAGGCTCTACGCGGCTTTCACTAAAAAAGAGCTAATAGTGAACCAAACCGGAAGTGGAGTGGAACGCGCTTAAACATTTTTTAAAATAAATTAAACGCGAGCTTCATTTTTTGGGTAACTCTTTTCTGGAAGACAAGCTATGGGAAAAATATTTTACGTGCATTTTTTTTTGGGGTTTTTTCAGAAATGAAATTTTTTCGCTTGATGTTTTAATTAAAATCATCAAAAAAACTTCCCAAAGAAATATTTCCCGCCAAAAGCTGGCTTAAAAAACTCACACGAACTAAGATTCTATCTCCTCTGGGGGTATATTTTTATACCCTTAGGGGAGATATTTTTTTTCAAGGGGGAGATAAATTTTTATGGAATTTTTAGTTTCGATCCAGTATGATTGGCCCTGTTGAATATAAATACCATAATACGTAAGGGTGGGCGTAAGAGGAAGCTAAGTTGATTTTCCCCAAAAAATTCTAAATAGCGCTGAAATTTAAAAAAATTTTAAATCAGTTTTGAAATTTTTACGAAAAATTCATACGGGAAAGCACTTTGCCGCTCATTATAGTGAAGCTTTTAGCCATAGTTCTACTTTTGTGCCGGTATTTTAATGAGTTAATGATTAGCAAAACTTCAAAAATTTCTAGCATCAGGAAGCTTTACTCGCTTGCAAACAAAATTCCCCCTAGCTCCAAAGGGATTTATCCACAATATATAGTGGAATCAATCACAAAAAGCTTCCATATGTGTGAAAAATTCCCAAATCCAAGTTTTGACGGGAGATTTCAGAAAAATTACCCACAAGTGTTTTTTTTTATAAAAAACACTTGCGTTTTAATTGACGATTGTCATAGTATTGATTATTATTGATGCGCTTTACTAATCCCCTCCTCCTAATTAAGTTTTTTTTTGTATCGTCAAGATACCAAGGGGATTCTGCGCTCAAAAACAGATTGTTTTTTTTTTAAATACTGTATCCTCCTCCATATGCTGCACTTTACCCTTATGAGTAAAGGGCTTTAGCTTGAAAAGAAAAGGCTGTGTCCGGGTAACTTATCCGTATATTTCCGGAAGATTTTAGCACACATCTCTTAAAGTCATAATGGGCCAAAGCCTAAGCTTTAGACGCGATTACGAGTGAATATTTGCGACAAGGGAAATCCACCCCGGCGCAAGACAAGTTTTTTTCCAAGGTGAATCAGAATGGCGAAAAATTTCAAGGATATTTCCCTCAATTTGGCTGATTTCGTCTCCATCAGGCAAAAGGGCTGCCTCTATGTGGACAAGACCAACTATATAGATACGCTCCTTAAAAGTTCTGATAAGTACTTTATCCTCTTGAGGCCAAAGAGGTTCGGCAAGAGCCTCTTCGTCAACACCCTGGACGCCTTCTTCCGCGGCCAGGAGGAGCTTTTCCGGGGACTCGCCATCCACGACAAGGTGAAAAAATTCGAGAGATACCCGGTCATCAAGATAAACATGGCGGTCGGAACGATTAACCCGGACGTCTTGATCGAGTCCATCACCTCCAGGCTCTCCGCCGCGGCCGAGGAGGAGGGGCTTGAGCTCAGGTACTGGCAGAACCCCAGCGAGGCTCTGTACTGGCTCATCAAAGACCTCAAAAAGAAGTACAACAAGAACGTGGTCATCTTGATTGACGACTACGACAAGCCGGTCTTGGATTTTTTGTACAATCAAGAGGTTGGCGAGCGGGTGAGAAAAATATTGAGGGATTTTTACCTGGTATTGAGGGAATCCGAGCGCAATCTGCATTTCGTCTACCTCACCGGTATAATCAAAATGAACCAGTCCGCGCTCAATACCTTTTTGAACAACACCATAGACTTGACCTTCCTGGACGAGTTCTCAACCGCCTTTGGCTACACCCGCGAGGAGTTCCTGTCGAATTTCTCCGAAAGGTTCGAGCCGCTTCTGGAGAAAATGATTGAAACCGGTAAGATGACCAAGGAATACTCCATAGTCGACTTGAGAAACCAGATACTCGACTACTACGACGAGTACAGCTGGAACGGCAAGAAATACGTGTTTTCCCCCTACGCCATAAACAGGTACTTCTCCATCGACGGCCCTTCGGACTTGTGGTTCAAGGCGGATAACCCGGAGCTTTTGCAAAACATCGTGAAAGACAACATTGACACCTTTGTCATGTCGACATTCCAGCAGTGCCCTTACAATGAATTCTGCCGAACAGACGTTGGAAAGGTAAACGATATCGCACTCATGTTTTACTCGGGCTACTTAACCGTCGACAAAGTCATGATCATGAACGGCAAGTACTACTATAACCTGAAAATACAAAGCCATGAACGGAACAACGAGTTCTGCAACACCCTCTACAGCGCCTTTTTCAGTCATAAGTCCTTTAGTGAAATGCAGATGTACATAAAGAACATGATATACACCATAAGGACTAAAAATAAGTTCGCCTTAGAGGCGCTATTGTCCGATCTCTTTTTGAATCTCCCCTTGGTGGAAGCTCAGAAGCAGAGATGCTTAGATAAGAAAATTGACCTCTCGGCAGATGAGATAGATATTTACGCGCCGTCCCCAAAATACAACGAGCTCTTCGACGAGGACTTCAAAAATCCCAACAATTTCACCCTGCCCTTGAAGGATTTCACCTTAGAGGAATACCTGAGACACGTCTACGCCACCAGGAACAACGAGTACTTCAACGTAATCTTCCAGATAGCCCTCCAGTCCTGTTTTGAGCGGCACGGCTTCCTCACCAAACCCGAGATCCTGCGCGTGAACCGCGACACCTATATAGAGTGCGGGTCAAAGTACGAGACGTTCCTCTTCAAGGTGACCAACATCAAACCCTGCCCCAAGGAAAATGGAAACATGGAGAGATCCCTCGTCATAGCCGCTAAAAATGGCCTTGACTACATAAACCACCATAAAACATGCAATAAGTATGAAAACCACGTGACCACCATCCATAAGATATCCATTGCCATATCACCTTTCGAGCACGTCAAGGTGACCTTCGCTCCCTAGATATATGGGCGGCTTTTATGCTCTATAGTCTTTGAGTTCTGTCAATATGTATTGGTTTTATATCTAACAAGTTTTTTTAGAAATATCGTGATCTTTTTGGTTTTTTTATTTTCTCCATTAGCATGTCTTATCTAA